>JAHWHB010000063.1 GCA_019323575.1 Candidatus Woesearchaeota archaeon | reverse complement strand
GCAAGCAAAACGCTTGGCGTAATTACTGAACCAAGACCAGCTTCGCCACACTTCTCCAATTCACTCATGTAATCCTTCATTTTCATATAAGCTTCACGGGTAAAGTACCTGACAAGAGCCTGGCATTTAGCATCAGACTCTTCGGAGTTAGGCAATTTCTTGCGATACTCGCTGGCAATATTCAACAAGTTACCAAGATGTTTGTTGCAAATAACGTGCAAACTCTCATCATCTCTAGATACTGCCTCTTCGTTAATTTGCTTCAAAATGTCATCAACAACACCTGCAACGTTAGACGTTAGATCATATGCTTTTGCAACAAAGCTGTCAGCAGAGACAACTTCGCCAAGCTGTTTGCCCTTAATTTCCTCATAAGTTGATTTTCCTTCCTGCTCGTACTGGTCAACACCATACAAAGACCTGCGGATAGCTGCAGATCTTGCATTAGCACCTGCAACAATGCCGATGTTGCCTTCAATAGTTTCTATGTCGGCAATTGCTGAGTACAACATGTCAACAGCATTAAGCAGTCTCTTGTTGTCCTGCAAAGCGCCTGCAAGCGCAGAGTTTTGAGCAAGCTTTGCACGAACTTCAGGTGTCAAAAGTTCCAGCGTATCTTCAAGGTCATCCATGTAAGAACGTATCTCTCGCATTCTGCCATCGCCGATAACTGCGTAATTATCCAAAGAATCATTATCAGTATTTCTCTTCAAGGAATTAACAATCAAATCTTTAGCACTGTTCAGAATAGTTGCCAGAGTCTTGTTCTGCAAAACCAACGCATTAACGTAAGCATCAGAAGCGACTGAAGGCTGGACAACAGTTTCGGTCTTGTCCAGCTGCTGGATAAAACCAGTCTGAGAACCGTGATAATCATATGCCATGAAAGATTCCGCACCTGCAGTATCTTTTACGCTGCGGTAATAATGTGCATTACAGCCGCCAAAAATGGACGTAAAAAGTGCAAATCCGGCAGCGGCAAGTCCTAATTTTGCCTTGTCATACCATGAATTATCTGTGCGTTGCTCTAAAGAAAGCGAGTTATTTGTAGTTTTGTTTTTGTTTCTGAACATTCTGTTGACACCCCTGAATAGGAGTAAAATATAGGGTGTAATATATAAATGTTTCTATTTATGAGCACTATGAAGTGACAACTAGAATTGTTTTGGCACTATATTATAAGAAAGAATTTTGTCAGAAAAAAGAGAAAAAATTACTCGTCAGCCCAGGTCTCAGCAGATTCCTCACCGCTGAAATCGCCAGAATCTTCAACATCTTCCTCGTACTCTGCCTCGTTATCCTGAGGAATCTCGGGTTCGTACTCCTCTATTTTTTCCTCTTCTTTCTCGTATTCATCCTGGTGTTTTTCCTTCTTTTTTGGCATAAGCCCCACCTCGTTTTATTTCAAGTGTGCTTTCCTGCTAGGACGAGTCTTTTCAGAACCCTTGCCTTTCTTATGCAAACCGCGAGAGCGCCTTGCAGCGCTGGTCAGGCCCCTGAAAACGCGGCCAGGCTGACCCAAAACCCAATTAGTTCTCTTATCAGAAAGCACGCATGGATGTGCGCGATCAACCATAATAACCTCAAACCAGTAATTCTTACCGTCTTCAAGAACATAATACGAATTCAAAACTTCACAGTTTGCAAACTTCTTAGAAGCACGCTCCTCAGCAATAGTCTTATAATTCTTGTTAAGCATAAGCCTTGAACCCATGTTGCGAGAACGCCTTCCACCAGCCCAGTCAGGCCTCTTATGAGAACCCTTCTTGACACGCTGGCGCACAACAAAAACACCCTGCTTGGCATGATAGCCAAGAGCACGGGCACGATCAATCCTAGTAGGAGAATCAATCCTGACAGTAACAGGCTCACGGCGCCATTTAATCAAACGCTCACGCTTAAGCTCTGCAGGCATGCCGTCTGCACGCCACATATTTGAAAGATACTTGAATACTCCCATGTCTTTTCGGTGTATATGGTCGGTTTTTAAAGGTTTCGTTAAACAGCATGGCCGCAAAAGGCACAAGTGAGAATCTTACGCTGGCTGTCAAACTTGGTATCCCTATCATAGTGAATAATATTCTTGCAGCCAGCACACCTCGGCTCCATCAAATCCACACTATCAAAATATCTTATAGGGTCCATGACTAATCCTCCAGTTTTTCGAATTACCTCAAACAGATACAGTTAACAACTTTATAGACTGAGAGGGATATATATTTAGTCCTGAAAGATTATATAAAATTTAAAATCCAGTCAAAGAACTCTGCCTAGTATTAGAAATCAAGTCATCAACACCAATGCCAAGCACAGCAAAAATCTTCTCAACACCAGGAATAATCTGATTTTGAACATAATATTCGCCGTCATACTCATCCTGAGAAGCCTCATCAGGAAGCTTAACCTTTTCCCTGATCAAACCCTTGCCCTTAACAACAACATACTTGATAATACTGCCAGAACCAACCTTAACACCCTTAGCCTCCATTCTCTGCGCAGCAGCAACATGAGGACCAACACTAGCATAACCAGAAGTAGCCTTAGACAACGCAGTATGAATGACAACCTTATCCAAAGGAACCTTATTAGACCTTAAATCATCAACAACCCTCCTCACAAAAGTCTTAGCCTTCGGAGCATCTTTTTCTTTCAAAATAATCTCTAAAACCTTCTGCTGAACCTCCTTGGCAATAAAACTCCAGTTGCGCCTGACAGTCTCAAAACCACGAATCTTAAAATTACCCCCATCATCAATCAAAGCATACTTCTTCTTAGCACCAGACTCACCAGCCCTCAAGCTGACAAAAATACCAGCAGGGTAAAAACCCTCATAATCAAGCTCCATCAAACCAGGCAAACCCTCATTAATCTTTTTCATCATAGCAAGAGCATCATCCTTAGACTTCTTTTCCAGCAAGACAAACAAGGAATCAGTATCACTATACAATACAGTAAAACCAGCCAGCTTAGCAGCATCAATCGCTTTGTGAATGTAAAACCTGGCCCACGCAGTAGTGCTCTCAGCACACTCAATACAATAAAAACGAGCAGGAGCAAAACCAAGATAGCCGTAAAAACTATTAGCAAGAACTTTTAGTGCTTCAGAACGAGCTGCAAGAAGAGAGTCTTTAGAAGTTTTCAGCTGCTTCTTAATCTCAGCACGACGCAGAATCAAATCAGAAATAACAGTGCTAAACAAGCCCTTCTGCTTGGCACAAAACCAAAAAGTGCCGCGCTCAGTCTCCATACGAGGAACATCAGGACAGCACTCACAATTCAAAGTACCCCTGCTAATATTGTGAGAAGAAATAATACTGGGGTACAAGCTCTTATAATCAAAAACAACAAGATTCTCATAAAAACCAGGCTTAGGCTCAAAAACAAAAGCACCCTTAATCCTGTCAGACATCCTATTCATCTCAACCATACGAGCAGGCCTGTTAGGAACAATCTCCTTCTCTGAAGAAAGCTTAATCAAATACCACTCAACAAAAGTCGAAAACGTCATCCTGTCAACATCAAAAGGAGGCAGACCAATAATACGCACAAGCTCCACAAGATTAGGCAAGACCTTATCAGCAAGCTTAAACGTCAAAACACAATCCTGCAAATTGTATTTACAGTATTCCTCCAAACCCTTATTCTCATCCCAAGCCTTATGAAGCAAGTCCTTGGCAACCTCAAGCTTCTTCTCACCCAAAAGCTCAGCAGAAACAGCATCAAGTGAATAAACATCAGTCTTAAGAGACCTGCCAATAACCTTGCGAATAAACTTGAAAATATCAATATGAGAAACACCAACAATCCTCGCCTCCTTATGAGTCCTGCCAAAAATCTCAACACTGCTATGATCCAAACCAAGATCAAGCTTAACCTTCAAAATACGAGCGCGCTCAACAAGATAAGGAAAATCAAAACCATCACTAAAATAACCAATCAGGAAATCAGGAGCGTACTGAGAAACAAGCTCAACAAAACGCTGCAGGCAATCAGCCTCAGAAGGAACAAACTCAACATACTTTTCCTTAGTAGGAAATTTCTTCCACGTGATAACCTTAGAGAACTTTTCTCCATGCAAGCCAATCATCAAAACAGGATGCTCCTTAGGATTAACCTCACGAACAGGATTATAAGTCTCAATATCAACAGCAAGCATCCTAGGCTTCAAAACCTTATCACTCTTCTGAACAATCTTCCTGGCACGAATACAAGG
>JAHWHB010000062.1 GCA_019323575.1 Candidatus Woesearchaeota archaeon | reverse complement strand
CTCTCCACTTTAAAAATCTTGGGAATCTTAGTGCATATCCTGCTGTGTGGTTTGGTGATTTTGTTATTTCTGCTCCTGTTACTTCTGCTACTTTTGTCATGTCAAACCATACGTCTGCGTGCATTGTCTTGCTGACCTCTAGTCTTGGTGGTTTGTGTTTTATTATTTTGAATTTTTTGGGGAGTGCTGCTAGTTCTTTGTCTGTGAATCCGCTTCCTAGTTTGCAGAATGTTTCGAATGTGTCTTTTTTGTCGTTGTACACCGCGCATAGCAGGGCTCCGTATGTTCCTGCTCTTCTTCCTCTGCCGTGATACGCTCCTGCTATTACCAAATCGAATGTGTCTCTTAGTCCTTTTACGTATTCTGGTTTCCATTTGACCCAGTTCCATCCTCTTACTCCTGCCTGGTATGGTCCTTCTGGGTTTTTGATTACTACTCCTTCTCCGCCGTGTTCTATTGTTTTGTTGAATAGTTCTTCTATGCAGTCTGAGTCGTTGCATGCTTTTTGGAGTGCTAGTTTGATTTTTTGTGTCTGTTTTAGTGTTTTTTTGAGTTTTGCGTATCTTTTTTTGTATGGTTCTTTTATGAGTGATTTTCCTTTCAAGAATAATATATCAAAAACGAATAGTGTGACTGGTATTTTTTTGATGTACGCTTCTATTTCATATTTTCTTCTTCTTTGCATTAATGTTTGGAATGCCAGCAGGTTTCCTTTTTCGTCTACTGGCATTACTTCTGCGTCTAGTACGCAGTTCGTTTTGACTGCTTTTTTTACTGCTTGTTCTATGTCTGGGAACTGGTGTGTTATGTTTTCCAGCCTTCTTGAGTAGAGTTTTACTTTTCCGTTTTGTACGTGCACCTGCATTCGTTCTCCGTCGTATTTTTCCTCTACTACTACCGGATAGCCGATTTTTTCTTTTATTTCTTGCAGTGCTTTTACTCTTTGGCAGAGCATTGATTGTATCGGCACTCCTAGTTTTACTCCTATTTTTTTGATGCCGTTTATTCCTTTGTGTGCCAGTATTCCTGCTATCTCTCCTATGTCCGGGCAGATGTTGTACGCGTGTTCTAGTTCTGTTCTTGCCTCTTTTTTTGCGTAGGCTATTGCCAGCGCGTCCAGTACTGTTTTGTCTCCTACTCCCAGTCTAAGGTCCCCGATGACTATTCTTGCGAGGTATCTTGCCTCTATTGGTGTCGCTTCTGTTAATAATCCTGACAATAGTTTTATTTTTGTTTCTTGGCTTCCTGTTCCTGTCGCTTCTGCTATTTTGTGAAGCGTTTCAAATACTTTTTTTACTGTTAGTTTTCCTTTGCCTGCGTATTGTTCTGCTGTTTTTCCTATGTCTCCTATTTTTTTGTATCGTGCATAGATTGTCTCTTCTTTTTGTTTGCTTGTCTTTGCTATGCTTTTCACTGCCATTTTGTCTGCCATGCCGATGTTTACATCTGAGTATTGTGATGCTATCTGTCCTAATGTCAGGTATGCTGTTCTTTCTAGGTCTTCTTTTGGTGTTTTTTTGAAGAATTTGGCGAGTATTTCCCGCATTGTGATGTACGAGCTTGTTTTTTCGAGTGTTTCGTACAATCGGGCCAGTTCTAAGAATTTCATGGTTTTGTGAATTTTCTTTCGTGGTGGAAGTTTTTGAGGTATCCTGTTTTTTTGTGTACGTTGACTGTTGCGTAGTCGTATTGTAATGTTATTGTTGCGTCTATTATTGTTCCTCTTTTGTATTTTCCTCGTGTGAGCCAGCTTATCAGGAGGTGTTTGCCTTCTACTGGTTTTTTTGTGATTAGAATGTAGTCGTGTCCGTCTTGTTTTTTCCATTTTACGTCTGAGCTCTCCGTGTCGACTATAAGCGGGAGCCTGTGTGTTCTTTTTTTTGCATATTTTTTGTAGAATTCTGGCGCGTTTCTTTTTACTGTGCCTGCATATTTTGTGTTCAGTCTTTTGGTTTGTTTGCATGCTGTTGAGCATGGCGTGTGTGATATGAATGGGAATTTTTTGTCTGAGTCATGTAGTCTTTTGTAGTATTGGTATGCGCTGTACCTTCTGGCTAGTTCTGTTTTGTTGTGTTCTCTTATGAATGATTCTGTGCAGCAGTCTGGATAGCCGTAGATTACTCCTGCGAGTTTGTCTGCTGCGTCGTGTTTGCCTTGTCTTAAGAGCACTTTGTATTCGAGGAATTTTGCGTTGTATTCTTTTGTTCTGAATAGGTCGTAGCCGTACCACGTGCCTACAAATCTCCAGATTGCTTTGTTTGCTTTTATTGTTTTTATTTCTTCAAACCCTTTTGGTCTGCTGACTTCGAACAGTATGTCGTTTGATTTTAGCAGGTCTTCGAATATGTGTTTGTCGTGGAGGTTTTTTTGTATTCTTAGTCTTATGTACGTGCTTGGTTTTAGTCCTGCTGCGAATTCTATTAGTTTTAATTTTGAGTTGTTGTCAAAGGCTTTTGATTTTTCTATGAATTGTATCAGCCTCTTTTTTTCGTTCATTTTTTTACCTCTTTTTTATTCTTTTTTTTGCGTATTTGTATATTGTTTTAATTCCGTCCAGCACTCCGCCGAACAGGCTTGTGAATGATAGTATGAATAATGTGGCGCTTGCTGTCAGGAATGTGAAGAATATTTGCAGTCCTGTCCATGGGTTTCCGCTCATTATTGTTGCTCCTATTCCTACAAAGAATATTGCGAAGCTGAATACTATTTCTGCTATGAATGCTTTCCAGTGGGATGCAAATCCGAATATCCAGTGCAGCACTAGTCCTGCTCCTGCTCCGAGCATTGTTGCTGAGAACATTATGTAGAGGATTGCTGCGATTAGTGCTGCTGTTGTCTGCATCACTCCCATTGTCTGTGTTTGTATCATTGCGTCTGCAAGATACGAGAGAAGTATTCCTATTGCGAATATTGGAAGTCCTATCCAGATTGATATGCGCATACCTCTGTTTATTCTTATATTGTTTTTAAAGGCTTCGGTGAGAATTAATCTTCGCCCCAGATGAATCCTTTTACCCAGCGGACTAGGACGAAGCTTTTTCCGTTTTTCTTTGGCTTGTTTGTTTTTCTTTGTTTTTTTACTTTTTCTTTTGGTTTTTCTGTTTTAACTTTCTCTATTTTTGGTTTTTCTACTGTTTCTGCTATTTTGGGCTTTTCAATTTTTTTTGGTTTCTTTGCTTTTTTCTTGATTGGTTCTGGTTTTAGTTCTGGCTCCATTGGTTTGTCTGGTTCTGGGATTGGTTCTGGTTCGGGTATTGGGATTGGTTCTGGTTCTGGGATTGGTTCTGGTTGTAGTCTGTGTGATGATGGTATGAACTCTGCTCCCAGTTCTTCTGATATTCCTTTTACGAAGTGTTTGATTTTGGCTTCTATTTCGTCGCTTTCCGGCGGGAATGCTTCTGTTGCCAGCTCGAATAGTTCTAGTGTTCTTTGTACTTCTTTTGAGAAGTCTGTTTTTGATACTCCTAGGATGAATCTTGCCCGCATTGTTGTTGCGAGGTACTTGACTTCTTTTAGGACGTCTTTTTGTACTGTTTCGTTTTGTTCCCATCCGCTTTCTATTTTGCTTTCAAGCCAGGTGAAGTATGGGCCTATTCTTCTTGAGTAGACGTCCATGTCCATCTCTGTTATCGCCTCTTGTGTCATATTGTTTGGTTGCTCGGTGTTCTTTTTTAAATCTTACGCAAAAATTGATATATGGAATATAGTTTCCAGCCGTAAAATGAAGAATACAGCGATTGTTTTGTTTGGGATTCCTTGTTCTGGTAAAGGTACTGTTGGCAAGGCTTTGTTTGCTGAGTTTCCTCACATTTTTTATCATCTTTCTTCTGGTGATTTGGTTAGGGAGGCTCAGAAGGCGCGGGGTGATTTGGCAGATCAGATTGGTGACTATTTGAGCAGGGGTGTTTTGATTCCTGATGAGATTATGGTTCCGATGTACAGGGGCGGTATTGCTTCGAGGATTGCTTCTGGCAAATTTAAAGCAGATTCACAGCACTTGCTTGTTGATGGTATGTGCCGTACTCCTGCTCAGGCAGAGGATTTGTCTGACTTTTTGGAATTCAGGGAGGTCTGGCATTTTACTAATGTTCCCAATTGCGAAGTCTTGAGGAGAAGCAGTATTCGTGCTGAGGAAGAGGGCAGGACTGATGATACTAAAAAAGCGATGTTGAAGCGGATTAAGGAGTATTGGAACATTACTTATCCTACTCTTGATTTCTTTGCTTCTAAAAACATCTCTATTCGTTGTATTAATGCTTACGAGTCTAAAAGTATAGTAATTTCCAAGATGAAAAAGTATGCTAAGGTAAAGTATCGCATAACAAGCGAGTGGTAGTCTATCTTTTCATTCCTTCTTTTGTGCTTGCTGTTTCGCAGGTGCAGAAGTCTTTTCCATAGCCGCATATTGGGCATGCTTTTTCCAAGGGTTTTTCGCAGCAGATTCCTTGTTTGGGGTATATTTTTCCGCAGGTGTGGCATTTGAAAGTCATGTTATCTCGATTTTAGCACACCCTATTTTTAATACTCATTAACCACTTATTAGTAGTTAATATAGAAAGCTTTAAATACTTCTTCACACACTTATCGTCTATGGCCCCAACAGACAATTATATATTAAGTCGGATTCGTAACAACGCGGTGTATAAGAATGAGGCTTTTGAGACCTTATGCAAAAACGGTGCTGATTATAGGACTCCTACTGGCGCTGATGGTGCGTGGGTAAATGCCGCGAATAGGAACGATGCTCGCGATTGGTTTGAGAGTGCGCTTGTACCTGACCCGGCCAACCCCGCTCAACCAACTCCTGTTCATTTACAGATTGTTAATGCTTATCGCCCTTGTTTTCAGCATTATTGCCGTTCAAAATTTGGACTTTTTATAGCCGGTATTGGCGCTGCTGCTGCTCTTGGTGCTGCTTTGGTTTTTGGTAGTGTTGATGATAATACTAGATTTGTTCAGGACAGGAAAATTGAGATTCAGGATGAGAATGCTCGTTTCAAGCGCTTCACCGGCCATGACAAGCCTGGAATAGAGGCGCGTCTTGATAATGTTGCCGAGGAAGCGAATGATGAGCGCGATACTTTCAAGAAAATAGTGATATACACTGGCCTGCTTTCTATGATTGCTGGCGGCGCGTATCTTGCTTTGAGAAGGAACCCTTAAGATACCTTTTTAAATCAATTATTTTTCTTTTGCTCTTATGACCTATGATTTTAAGGTTGTAGAGCCTTCAGTCCTTGACTTCTGGAAGGACAATAAGATTTACGAGAAGGCTAAGAAGAAGAATGCTGGTAAGAAGATTTTCTACTATTTAGATGGCCCTCCGTATACTTCTGGTAAGATTCATATTGGTCATGCGTGGGGCAAGGCGCTTAGGGATTCTGTTTTAAGGTACAAGCGCATGTGTGGTTTTGATGTTTGGGACCAGCCTGGTTTTGACATGCATGGTTTGCCTGTTGAGGTCGCTGTCGAAAAAGAACTCGGCATTAAAGACAAAAAGGAAATTCTGAACAAGCTTGGTCTTTCTAGGTTTATTGAGGAGTGCCAGAAGTTTGCTCTTGACAATTTGTGGCCTATGGTTGAAGAGTTTAAGCGTTTGGGTGTCTGGATGGACTGGCAGAATCCTTACATGACTATTAAGAATGAGTATATTGAGGGTGCTTGGTGGGCTTTGGCTAAGGCTCATGAGCGTGAGCTTTTGTATCTTGGCAAGAAGGTTATGACTTGGTGTCCTCGTTGTGCTACTGCGCTTGCTAAGCACGAACTGGAGTATGAGAATAGGAAGGAGGATTCTATTTTTGTGAAGCTTCAGGTTGAAGGGAAACCTAATGAGTTTTTGATTGTGTGGACTACTACTCCTTGGACTATTCCGTTTAACATGGCTGTTATGGCTCACCCTGAGTTTGATTATGTT
The DNA here is from genome assembly GCA_019323575.1 of Candidatus Woesearchaeota archaeon. Taxonomy (GTDB): domain Archaea; phylum Nanobdellota; class Nanobdellia; order Woesearchaeales; family ARS49; genus CABMGU01. The sequence goes on along the minus strand of JAHWHB010000062.1, from coordinate 3,703 downwards.
AAGGCGAAGGTTGATGGTGAGACTTGGATTCTTGCTGAGGCTCTTGCTCCTGGTGTTATTGGCGCTGTTGCTGGCAAGAAGTACGAGGTTCTGGAAAAAGTCAAGGGTGAGAAATTAGCTGGCACCAAATACATGCAGCCTTTCAGAGACGAGGTTAAGTTCCATCAGGAGAATAAGGAGGAGCGCGCTTATTCTGTGATTTTGTCTGACAAGTATGTTTCTACTGATGCTGGCTCTGGCCTTGTGCATTGCGCTCCTGGCTGTGGTCCTGAGGATTTTGAGGTTGGCAAGGAGTGTGGTATTTCTGCTTTTAATGAGATTGATGAGCACGGTTGTTTTTCTGATGTTATGGGTTCTCTTGCTGGTTTGGTTGCCAAGCAGGATGATGACCGTTTTGTGCAGTTGTTGAAGGATAAGGGTGTTATTATTGATGTTGTTAAGGTTGATCACGAGTATGCTCATTGCTGGCGTTGCAAGATGCCTGTTGTTTTCAGGGCGACTGACCAGTGGTTTATTGCTGTTGAGAAGCTCAGGGATGATATGGTCGAGCGTAATAAGAAGGTTTATTGGGTTCCTGACTGGGCAGGTAATAAGTGGTTTGACAGCTGGCTTAAATCTTTGCAGGACTGGTGTATTTCTCGTCAGCGTTTCTGGGGTATTCCTTTGCCTATCTGGACTTGTGTTTGCGGCAAGTACAAAGTTGTTTCTTCTCGTGCCGAGTTGAAGAAGTTGACTGGCAAGGAATTGGATAACTTGCATCGTCCTTGGGTTGATAAGGTTATTTTGAAGTGTGATTGTGGCAAGGATATGGTCAGGGTGCCTGATGTTTTGGATGTCTGGCTTGATTCTGGTGTTTCGCCTTGGGCTTCTTTGAACTACCCGTCTGATGATAAGACTTTCAAGAAGATGGGTTTCCCTGAATTGATTTTGGAGGGCAAGGATCAGATTCGCGGCTGGTTTAATAGTTTGATGTGCATGTCAATGGTTAGTTTTGGGGAGATTCCTTACAAGGCGGTTTACATGCATGGTTTCATTAATGATTCTGCTGGTAGGAAGATGTCCAAATCTTTGAAGAATATTATCTCTCCTTATGAGATTATTGACCAGTATGGCGCGGATACTTTGCGTTATTATCAGATTGGCGGCGCCCAGCCTGGTGTTGACTTGAATTTTAATCATTCTGATGCTAAGGTTAAGCATAGGAATTTGATTGTTTTGTGGAATGTTCAGAATTTTGTTGTTGGTCTTGCGCGTGAGTTAAAGGAGAATCCTGTTTTGATGGATGATGTTGTGATGAAGTCTTTGTGCGGTGTTGAGGAGCGTTTTATTTTGTCTAAGATGAATTCTGGTGTTAAGAATGTTACTAAATTGTTTGATGAGTATCGTTTGAATGAGATTCCTGGTTTTATTGAGGACTTGTTTTTGTCTTTGAGCAGGACTTATATTCAGATGGTTCGTGATAAGGCTGCTGTTGGCGAGGAGAATGAGCGCAAGGCTGTGCTTTATGCTTCTTTTAATTGTTTGGTTAACACTTTGAAATTGTTCTGTCCTATGGCTCCGTTTGTTTGTGAGATGATGTGGCAGAATTTGAGGAAGGAGTTTAAGGATTTGGAGGAGAGTATTCATTTGTGTTCTTGGCCTAAGTTTTCTGATAAGTGTATTGATGTTGAGTTGGAGAAGCAGATGTCTAAGGTTGATGTTGTTGTGCAGGCGGTTCTTTCTTCTAGGGAGAAGGCTAAGATTTCTTTGCGCTGGCCTGTGAAGAAGGTTGAGGTTGTCTCTCAGGACGATGGGCTTCTTTCTGCTTTGGAGGAGCTTGAGGATATTATTAAGGTTCAGACTAATTGTAAGGAGATTCATGGTCATAAGGATTTTGCTGAGATTAAGATTAAGGTTAAGGCTAATGCAGGTCCTCTTGGCAAGTCTTTTGGTGCTAAGAGTCCTAAGATTTTGACTAAGCTTGCTGAGCTTCCTGCCAAGGATATTTTGGAGCAGCTTGGTAAGGAGAATAAGTTTGTTGTTAAGGTTGGCAAGGAGGTTTTTGAGCTTAATAAGGATCATATTGTTGTTGAAAGAGAGGTTCCTGAGAAGTATGTTGAGGTTGAATTCCCTCTTGGTATTGTTTATCTTGATACTGAGCGTTCTGCCGAGCTGGATGCTGAGGGTTATGCACGGGAGATTATGCGTCGTGTTCAGCAGTTGAGGAAGGAAGCTGGCATGCTTAAGACTGATAAGGCGAGTGTTTATGTTCAGTGTGAGAGTGAACTTCTTGAGAAGTGGCAGGACAGGATTGGCGAGAAGTGCGGTGCTTCTGTCAAGGTTGGCTCTGCCGCGCCTGTGAGAAAGCATGCTTTTTCTGCTGAGGAGAAGGTGAAGGATAAGACTTTCAAAATTTTCTTGGACAAGGTTTAAATATCATCTTATTCTAGTGGTATTTGAGGTGATAGCGTGAAGAAATTATTTATTCTCTTGCTTTTGATGGCTTTGCCTGTTCTTGCTGATAGTTCTAATATGCATGATTTTCTTGGTGCAACCTCTGATGCCGGTATTCTTACTACTCACTCTTATGGCGGCGCTTCTGCTGAGACTAGGGGCGATTACACTCCTTCTGATGCTGATATTCTTATTGATGTTAATGCTTATGCGTTTGATTTTGATGCTTCTACAAACACCGTCATGCCTGGTTATCCTAATTTTGCGCGTATTTTTGAGACTGGCAAGTCTGATACTGTTTCTTTTGTTGATGCTGTTTTTGATGGCACTTATTTTACTGGTTTGTATCAGAAAGGGAATAATGGTGTTGTTTTTTCTAAGAACAAGGACTCTGGTGTTACTGTTGCTGTTAAGGAGTTGGCGAGAAATGATGCTGCTGCGATTGATTTTAATGGTATGATTTTTATCTCTCCTGGCGAGTATTTTGCTTATGGCACTAGCGGTTCTACTTTTTATGGAATGTTGTTTGCTGTTTCAGGCGCCACTTATAGCATTACTGCTTCTAAGACTATCAGTATTGGTAATGGTTTGGCTGACAATCAGGGCTTGTCTGCTGTTTATGATTCTTATGCTGACGTGATTGTTCTTTGCGGTATTTCGACTGATGAAGAGGCGCCTCAGTGTCTTGCTTGTGTTATTCTTGATGCTGCTGATTTGACTCCTGATGATAGTGTTGATTGGACGATTCCAAATCCAGTCGGTTATGATGTTAAGGTTGCTGCGTATATTAGTGGAACTGGAGATACTAGGCTTGATGTTGCTGAGATTGGTGATGTTGGCGGTTCTACTGATGTTTATCATTATAGTGTTGATGTTGTAATGGCAAGTGATAGTTTTGCAGTTGCTGACAACTGGCAGAAAAAAGGAAGTCCTGGTTCTGGTGTGTATACTCAATTAACTGATTTGTTGGTGGATGATGATAATAATTTTGTTTCTATACAGCAGCTTCTTGATACGCAGAATTATGGTGTTATTGCTTCTTTGGATTATACTGATGGCAGTACTGCTTATACTCAGATTAGCGGGGCGGCTATTACTTTTAATGACTTGTGTCGTGTCACTTCTACAATGACTGGAATTGCTGCTTATGATAGTACTTTTGCTTCTGCCACAATTTATTTGTTGGATAAATTTGGCTTTGTGCAGAATGCAAGAAAGACCACTGCAGGAGGGGGTGCTTCTGGAAATGCTTTGGCGTGTGCTGATGTTT
>JAHWHB010000061.1 GCA_019323575.1 Candidatus Woesearchaeota archaeon | reverse complement strand
GCGTATAAGAGTATTAGGAAGATTGCTAGTCTTGTTAGGAATGGTTTCCAGGAATTCATTGTTTTTGCTGTTGTTTTGTTGTTAATAAATTTAGCGTTTTAGAAAAAGAAGAAAAAAATAAAAAATTTTACTTGAAGCGTCTTCTCACGACGAACAAGACCAATCCGCCTGCTAACAAGGTTGCTAATAGCAATGTTGTCAGGCTGAATTCTGGCACGTCAGCGCTTCCTGTTCCATATACCTGTATTCCGAATCCGTTGTCTAAAGACATAAATTGGTTATATGTGGCTTGTTCAATTCTAGGATTCAATGCAAGCACAGGTAACTTGAGTGGATCTACTATTGTCCATGCAGTGGCAATATATGCCTCATTTTGATTTAAGTCTACTGCCCTGTGGAATGCAAACCATGGTTGAGAATATCTTGAACCAGTTGCCAAGTATCCAGGGATGCCGTCAACAACGTTGGAAGGGGTGTATGCCACGCCTCCCGCGGTGCAGGTGTTTTGGGTATATCCGTTGTTCAATGCTGCTGTAACTTGATTAAAGGTTACAAGCTGACAGTTGCCTACACCATGACCAAATACAACCACTTCATTGCCTGCACTGTTAATATCTCCGTCAACAATATCATCTGTCTCAGGCACTGTTCTCATTGAGATAAAGCCGCTGTTCTGGGTAACCGAGTTCCAAAAACCATCAAAAGTACCATCACCATTCATTACTTGCCCAAAAATCTCTATGTCATCAGCTTGAGGGGTGTTTATTACCAAATCATTTATCCTGTAGAATTGGAATCCGGCAGGATTGTGCGTGCCAGGAACAGATCTTAAGCTTGATGTTGTTGGAACAAGGCTTGGCGCTCCCGGTGCATATGTGCCTCTAAAGACATACAATTCTCCAGAAGCGTCTGCAAAAGTTACAAAGACAAACTGGGTGTTTGGATTGTATTGTGCCTTGACGTTTCTTGTTTCGTCAACAACTACTCCGCCAGTAGTGTGTGCGTCATTTACAGAGCCTCCTGTGAAATCATAAACTACAATTGCAGGGTTGGTATTATATGCTGCTGCAAATCCATACATTCCGTCTGTAAAACCAATTGCTGTTTCATCAAGTGCGATGATAGGTAATGTAGTTCCTGTGATGTCTATTCTATTAGTTTCTGAACAATCAGTTGCGCTGAACTCTCTTATAATAGAGGAAGTGGTTGTTCTTGAAATCACTGCAAATCTAGTGCCGTCAGCGTTAAAAGTGACGTCTAATTGTTCCTCTGCTCCTGCAGGGGTTACTTTCTTAGCGCAAATTTTTGCTCCAGTGGCCATGTCAGACACCATTACATAGTAAGGCACAGTAAGTTCACCAGGTGTAAATGCTACATCAACTGTTGCACTTCCGAACACGTCTGTTTTTATATCTGTTTGGCCGTTTACATCTAGACATTCTCTACGTAACAATGTTCTGCCAGGCGCTGTCGGTATATTAGTACCTGAGCAGATGTTTAATGCATCATCAACTGTTGCCGCTCCCGGATCGGCTGTTGCTGTTGCAATACCAGCATCACTAGCCCACAATACAGGAGTATAAGAATATACACTAGATGTAGGAGTACCTACAGATGTGCCAGGGGTTCCTTGATCTGTCGCACAAATAGCTAACGCTTGCACTGACAAAACTAATGTCATCATCAGTGCTACTAGAATTTTTAGGATTTTTGCTTTCATTAAAGTTCACCTCAGGTTTTTATTTTTTGTAGTTTTATTTTTCTGGTATTTAAACATTACGTTTTTTAGTTGTTTTCTAACTCTCGTATCTTGTTTATTGCTTCTTGTCTTCTATGGGGTATTTCTCTTTTTATGTACTCCGTTAGCTGTTGTAGTGCTTTTTCTTTTTCTTGAATTTCAGAGTATAATAGACCCAGTTCTCTATGTGCTTCATAGAATTTTAGTGTTATTGCTGTTTCAAATTCCTGTATTGCTTGTTCTGTTTTGTCTTTTTTTCCATAATATATTGCTAATGCGTAGTGAGCTCTTCCATTGTTTGGGTCTGCGTTTAATGCTGTTCTTATGTCTTCTAGTGCTCCCTCCAGATTATTCAGTTGTACTCTTACGTAGGCTCTTCCTGCTATTTGGTCCGCGTACGGTGTTATTGTTATGGCCCTCGTATAGTATTCTTCTGATTTTCTGTAATGGTATTCTTTATTTTCTGTTTTTTCTTCTGCTAGCCTCATATACACTAGTGCTTGAAAGATTAAGTTGTTTGAGCCTTGGTCGTTCATTTGTTCTGCTTGTTTTAGTATTTCTAGGCTTTTTTCGTATTCGTTTCTGAAGTAATGCACTGTTCCTAATATTGATCTAAAGAGAGCCAGCTTTGGATAGTCCTGAACTAATTGTTGGGCGTCTTCCAAGGTTTGGTCCATGTTGCGTAAAAGTCCGCAGTTTAGTTTTATTCTTCTTTCTAAGCATCGTATTTGTCCTGGGTTTATTTCTAGTGCTTTTTCTAATGAATGATATGCTTCTTTGAAGTCCCTGTGCTGCATTAGTCCTGGCTTGCTGAACGGTCCGCCTATTCCTTGCATTCTGTACAGTGCTCTTAACAGCCAGCCTTCCCATGCTTTGCTGTATTGTTGTGTTGCCGTTTCTGCCCATTTTATTGCTTCTTCATATTTTTCTTCTGTGAATGCGGTTAGGCTTTTTGATAACATTACGTAATAGTCTTGTTCATCGTTTGCTTCTGTTATTAATTGTCTGAAGTATTCTGTTGCTTTTTGTGGGTTGTCAAGATGGTCTATGTTTACGAATCCTGCATAGAACATTGCTGGTTTATGGATTTGTTTTGATTCTTGTCTGCTTGACTGGTTTGCTCGTTCGAATTCTTTTACTGCTTCGAAGCCGTCAAAGTTTGAGTATCTTATTAGTCCTTTTTCAAAGTGCGCGTCTGCCAAGTCGTTGATGTTTATTGCTCTGTCAAAGTATCTTTCTGCATTTTCATAGTCTCTTCTTCTGACGAAGTCCAGCCCTTTTTGGTGCTCGTCCATTGCCAGCCTTCTTTTCTCCGCTCTTTCTGCTTGTTCTCTTTCTGATTTTTGTTTGGCTTCT
>JAHWHB010000060.1 GCA_019323575.1 Candidatus Woesearchaeota archaeon | reverse complement strand
CCTCTCTGTTGATGTCGTAGTGTGAGTGGTCTTTTTGGAGCTCTCTCATTTTTTCTGGTGTCATTGTTACGTCTAGTGTTTTGCATCTTCTTATTGAGGCTTCTTCTGCTACCTCTTTTTTTGCTATTGTTCCGTCCCAGTCTAATGCTATGTGGCTCATGTTCCGAGGGGTTCCAAAAGGGGGCGTCGGTTGAGCCCCCCTTCGATATTATTGCAAAGCCTATTTCTTGAATTTTATCTTTAAAGATAGGTCTTCTAGTTTTTCTAGTCCGTATTTTATCGCGTCGAATTTTTTTCTTGCTGGTATGTTTCTCCAGTCAAAGAGCATTAGTTCTTCGTATAGTTCTTGTGCTGTTTCTTTTATTTTTAGTGCTGTTTTGTAGTCTCCTTTTATTGCGCTGTTTATTGCTTTTCTTACTAGTTCTCCTATTACGTCTGACAGTGCGGGTATGTATGTTTCTGCATCTATACCTATTTGTTTTGGTGTTGGTATCTGGCCTGTTTTTAGGTAGTATACATAGCAGGATGCTTCTGCGTATTCTTCTAGTGCTTCGTTGTACGCTCCTGTGCTTGCTAGGTGTACATCCTTTTTGATTAGTAAATCTGCTTTCTTGATTGTGCTTTTTGCTTCTGATAAGAGTTTTTCCGCCCCTTTCAGATCCTCTCTGTGTGCTGCGTATATTGCCTGTTTGCTGTTTTTTAGTGCTTTTCTGCTCTGTTTTATAAGTTGTTCTCGCAGTGCATCGAATTGTTCCATTTTTTGGCGGATTTCCTTGAATGTTTGTTTGTTTAGCATGGGATTATGGCTTTCGTCGTGATTTATAAATGTTGCCACCGTAACATTTATATAACTACTAAATCAATTATCTGCCAAAAGAGTGTGAACTATGGCGGATACAGTATTGGGCAATGTTTTGGATTTTTTCAAGCAATTGGGCGTCTATGATGTCTTGTTGCCGTTTATTCTTGTTTTTACTATCATGTTTGCTATTTTAGAGAGGACTAAGCTGTTTGGTATTGAGAAGTTTGATAATAAGGAGTATACTAAGAAGAACTTGAATGCCATGGTTGCTTTTGTTACTGCTTTTCTTGTTGTTGCTAGCTCAAAGCTTGTCGAGACCATTACCAAGGTGAGCAGCGAGATTATTATTTTGTTGTTGTTATTGGTGTTTTTCTTGATGCTTGTTGGTACTTTCCGCACTTATGAGGAAATTGGTAAAGGTGAGTTGTTGAAGGAGAAGGAGTGGCGCACTGCTTTTATGTTTATTATGGCTGCAGGAATTATTGTGATATTCCTGGATGCTATTGTTGCTGAGGATGGTCGTACCTGGCTTGAGATTGTTTGGGACTGGCTTTCCCAGTTTTATACTAATGCGGCTGTTGCTGCGATAGTTTTAATAATTGTGGTTATTCTCTTTATGTATTGGATTATGAGAGAGCCGAAAAAGGAGGGAAGTTAAAATGCTGTTTCAATATGGTGCTTATGGCGGTCGTAATTTTTGGCAGTTGTTGGTTGATTATGGTTTGATTGATGCTTTGCTGCCGTTCTTGTTGATTTTCGTGGTTGTTTTTGCTATTTTGCAGAGGCTTCAGTTGTTTGCTGAGCCTGAAGTTCAAGGCCAGCCTCGTAGGACCAACCGCGGCATTAATGGTATTATTGGTATGCTTATTGGCGCGATGGTTGTTGTCCCTCATATTGTTGGCTTGTATCCTGCAACGTCTGATCCTGTTATTTTGATTAATCGTTTCTTGCCTCATACTGCTGTTATTTTGATTGCAATATTTTGTGTTATGTTGCTTATTGGCCTGCCTGGCGGCGCTATTCCTAGTCCGTTTTTGACTCTTATCGCTCTTGGCGCTTTGGGTATTTTGGGCTTTGTTATTTTGATGGCTGTTATTCCTGGCTTCTGGCCTGCTTTTGGCTTTTTAAGAGACCCTGCTGTTCAGGCGTTCCTGATTATCATTATCGTGTTTGCTTTGGTTGTTTATTTTGCTCTTATTCGTGAGCCTGAAGATGGAGGAGGCTTCCAGGACTGGTACAATAGATGGTGGCTAGGACCGCCTCCTGCTTAATTTATTAAAATGGTTTATCAACAGACTGGTGGATCGCTTCGCAACATGTTTATGTACTTGCAGCAATATGGTTTTTTAGATGTTGTCCTGCCCGCTTTGTTGATTTTTGCTGTTATTTTTGGCACTTTGCAGAAGATTAGGTTGTTTACAACAACTAGAACAATCAATCAACAACAAGTGGTTGTTAGTGATAAGAAGATTAATGGCATTATTTCTTTGTTGCTTGCTTTTGCTGTTACTGTGCCTCATGTTGTTGGCTTTTATCCTGCGAATATGGATCCTATTTTGTTAATTTACAAGTTTTTGCCTAATACTGCTGTTATGATTGCCGCTATCTTGGCTGTTTTGTTGGTTATTGGTATGACTAGCAGGGATTTTCCTACGAATTTTCAGTTGATTTTTGCTGTGATCGGCGCTGTTATTCTTTTGATTGTTTTCTTGTTTAATATTTTCCCGAGTTTTCTGCCTTGGTTTAACTTTTTGAGGGATACTGCGGTTCAGGCTTTCTTGATTGTTATTCTTGTTGCTGGCTTGGTGGTTTATTTTGCTCTGAGAGAACCATCAACCCGCACTCCTCAGCAAAGGGCCGATAGGTTTCGTGAATTTATTATCCCGCCGCCTCGACGGCCTGGAGGTGGATAATGGCAACTCCTCTTGATGTCTCGGCTTTGAAGCAGTTTGGCGGTGTTTTTTCTTTCTTGTTTGTTTTGGTGCTTGTTTATGCTATTCTTTCACAGACTGCTTGGTTTAAGGAGAAGCAGGGTATGGCTGCCTTGATTGCTTTGACTGCTGCTTTTATGACTTTGTTCTCGACTATTGCCATGAAGACCATTAATATGATGGCTCCTTGGTTTGTTTTGTTTGTTATTTTTGTGATTTTGTTTATTTTGGTGTTTATGATTTTTGGTTATTCTCAGAAGGACGTTACTGAGTTTGTTACTAGCGGTGAGTTTGGTGTTGGTATGTGGGTTATGGCTGTTATGATTATTATTGGTGTTGGCTCTCTTGTTGCTGTTGTTAATGAGGAGGTTGGCTTTAAGGCTTTGACTGAGGGTAATGTTTCTGTGGCTGGCGAGGAGCTGCCTGCTTCTCAGGAGTATGGTTTTTGGCAGACTGTTTTTCATCCTAAGATTTTGGGCATGGTTTTGATTTTGCTTATTTCTTATTTTGCTGTTCGTCAGATTTCTAAGGTAGAATAAGTTTTATTTTTTGGCTGCTTTTGTTATTCTTGATAGTTCTTGTATGTTTCCTGTTAGTTCTGGCAGTACTTTTTGGAATACTTTTTCCATTGCTTTTATCTCTGTTCCTACGTCTAATAGTGTTTTGTCGTATTCTCCTACTCTTGCGACTACTGCTTTGTGCAGTCCGTCTAGGTCTGATCTTAGGTCTGTTACGCTTTGTTCTAGTTTGTCCATTCTTGAGCTTACGAGTTCTTTCCACTCGTTTACTTTTGCTATGTCTTTTTGGAGCTCGTGCCATTTTTCTTCTATGATTTGTTCTACTATTGCTTCTGATTCTGGGTGCACGGGCTTCATTTCTGTTTTTGGCATCTCTTCTGTTGATGGCATCATTGGTTCTATGCTTCTTTTTGCTTCTGCTTGTGCTAGTGCGTCATAGATTTGTGTTGGCTGGAATCCTTGTCGTTGTAGTGCTTGTATGATTTGGTTGTTTGATAGTCCTTGTGATTGCATGTTTAGTACTTGGTCTATTGGTACTTCTGTTAATGGAGTTTCTGGCGGTCCTGCAGGCGCTGCGGGTGGTGCCATTGGCATTCCTGATGCTGGCGCTGCTGGTTCTGGTTCTTTTTTCTTGAAAATGTCTAGTATTGCCATCTTTTTGTTTGCTTTTGTTTTGATTGTTTTTAAAGTTTATGTTGGGCTGTCGTAGGTTGGTGGTTTTTCCTTTTCTTTTTTGCCCAGTTTATCATCTATTATTTTCTCTACCTGTTCGCTTGTTACGAATTTTACAGGGTCCCATATGTCTAGGTATTTTTTCATCACGTCTATGTCTTCTTTTCTTGCCGTGAGTCTTAGTTCTTTGATGATTGTTATTATTTTGTCTTCTACTGCTTGTATTGTTCTTTTCATCTCGTTTAGTTCTGTTTGTAGTGCTTTTATCTCTGCCATTGCTTTTTTGTGGTTGCTGAGCATGTTTTGTTCTACTACTAGGAATTTTTTGCGTAGCTCGCTGTATCTTTCTTCTCCTACTCTCAGCCTTGCTGTTAGAAGGTTTATCTGTTCTGTTGCAGGGCTGGTTTCCGGCGGAGGGGGTGTTTTTGGCCCGAATAAGCCTTTTTTTGCCGGAGCTGGTGCTTCTGGCTCCATTGCGAGTGTTTCGTTCGCCATTGTCTTAGATTGCAATTTGATGGTAAATGTTTATATATTAAAGTTTAATCTTGAATAAATATAATTAAACTTGCGTGACTCTATGCTAGTAGTAAAGAGGTGGGGCAGTGGCGTGCGGTAAGTACGATATCATTCGTGAGGGCGAGGAGATTATTCTCCGTGTTGATTGTGAGGATTGCCCTTTCTTTCCTAGTTTGGAGGACGAGCCTCGTTTGATGGCTCTGACTGTTGATATTCTTGCTGAGGCAGGCACTGTTACTCAGATTGTTTTTGTTCAGAAAAGGGATATCGAGTATGATGAAGCCCAGGCTTCCTTGTTGTCTGAGATTGCTTCTGTTTACAAGCATCTGGTTGGCCAGAAGTTTGCTTTTGGCATGCTTGCAAAGCCCGCTTGTGCTCGCTGGGTTAACCCTCGTTATGCTCGTGTTCAGGATATTTTGTATCGTTTGTTGAAGTCTGATCCTGTTTCTGCTTATGTTGAGCTTAAGCGTTTGTTGCGTGAGGAGAAGCGCCAGGTTGATGAGGGGATTGTTCCTCCTGAGGGGGTTCAGTGTTTGCAGAATTATTACAAGTTGCTGCAGGATACTGTTGGTTTGCTTGAGAAGACGAAGATTATGGTTCTTGCCCAGCCTTTCCTTCCTGGCTTCCAGATTGGTGATCGTACTATTTACCGCAGGTTGTTATCTCCCACCATAAAGCCTGATTTTATGTTTACTAAGCTTATGGCTTCTTTTCCTCCTGAGGGGGAGGAGCTTGCTACGTATCAGGTTGGTGATTCTGAGATTACTGTTTTTCAGATGCCCGAGTCTGTTCAATACTTGTATCATATGGTTCCTTCTGAGTTTAATCTGTCTGAGGACAAGTATTCTTTGCTTGATGCTGCGCGTAAGATTATGGCTGAGCACCAGCCTAAGCGTTCTGAGTTTGTTGATCCTGAGCGTATGAGGCAGGTTTTTACTGCTGTTGGCTCTGATTTGTTGGAGGAGCTGGCTAGTCATCGGGGTATGCATTTGCGTCAGAAGGAGAGGGATGAGCTTGCTAAGATTCTTGTTCGTTATACTGTTGGTTTTGGCTTGGTTGAGGTTTTGTTGGAGGATGAGAAGGTTCAGGACATTACTATTAACTCGCCGATGGGCAGGATTCCTATTTTCTTGGTGCATAATGAGTTTGGCGACTGTACTACCAATATTATTCCTACTGCTCCTGAGGGCGAGTCTTGGGCGTCTAAGCTTCGTATGATTTCCGGCAGGCCGTTGGATGAGGCTAACCCTATTTTGGATACTGAGCTTGTTTTGCCTGGCGCGCGTGCTAGAGTTGCTGCTATTACCTCTCCTTTGAATCCTACTGGTTTGGCTTATTCTATTAGGCGTCATCGTGACAAGCCTTGGACTCTGCCTTTGTTTATGAAGAATAAGATGTTGAATGCTCTTGCTGCTGGTACTTTGAGCTTTTTGATTGATGGCAGCAGGACTATGCTTGTTGCTGGCACTCGCAGTTCTGGCAAGACCTCTTTGCTGGGTAGTGTTATGGTTGATATTATGCGTCGTTCCAGGATTATTACTATTGAGGATACTTTGGAGTTGCCTGTTGATGCTTTGCGCAAATTGAACTATAACATTCAGAGTATGAAAGTTGCGTCTGCTCTTACCCGGGGCACTACTGAAGTTTCGGCTGATGAAGGTATTCGTACTACTTTGCGTTTGGGTGATTCTAGTTTGATTGTTGGTGAGGTTAGGAGTGTTGAGGCTCGTGCGTTGTATGAGGCTATGCGTGTTGGTGCTCTTGCTAATGTTGTTGCTGGCACTATTCACGGTGATTCTCCTTATGGTGTTTTTGATCGTGTTGTTAATGATTTGGGTGTTCCTAGGACTTCTTTCAAGGCTACTGATTTAATTGTTGTTGCCAACCCGGTCAGGAGTCCTGATGGTATTCATAGATGGAGGCGTGTTACTCAGATTACTGAAGTGAGGAAGTTATGGGAGGAGGATCCTTTGACCGAGGGAGGTTTTGTTGATTTGTTCAAGTATGACCCTCAGACTGATAGTTTGCAGCCTACGAATGATTTGTTGAGGGGTGATAGTGATGTTATCAAGGCGGTTGCCGGCAGTGTTAAGGAGTGGGCCGGCAATTGGGATGCTGTTTGGGATAATATTAATTTGCGTGCTAAGATTAAGCAGGCTTTGGTTGATTTTGCTAATAAGCTGGACAAGCCTGAATTGTTGGAGGCAGATTTTTATGTTCGTGCGAATGATGAGTTTCATCGTATCTCTGACCAGGTGCGAGAGGAGGTTGGCGCTCTTGATAGCGAGCGTATCTTCTTTGCTTGGAATGAGTGGTTAAAAAGAGCTGTGAAGAAATGAATGATGAGGATTTAGTTGCTAAGTACAAGAGGAAGTTGTCTGAGCAGTTGGATGTTCAGGCTTCTATGCCTAGTTCTCAGTTGTATAGCAGGGAGTATAAGGTTTTTCGTTCTGAGATTCTGCCGCCTCATATGTCTTTTTATGAGAAGGTGTGTAATTTTTGTGGCAAGATTTTGAAGTTGAAGGTTAGTCCTGACCGTGCTGCCAAACTGCAGGATTGTATTAATGCGTGTCATTTGCAGACATCTCCTTCCGGCGTTATTGCTGCAAGCATAATTATTCCTGTTTTGTTTTTGATTTTCGGCATTGTTGTCTCTTTGCTGGTTTTTAACAGTATTTTTTTCACTTTGTTCAGTGTTCTTGTTGGTGTTGCCGGCATTTTTGTTTTGCAGAAGGTTCCTGTTTTCATGGCTAATATCTGGCGTATGAAGTCCTCTAACCAGATGGTTTTGTGTATTTTTTATGTTGTGACTTACATGCGTCATACTTCTAATTTGGAGCTTGCTATTGAGTTTGCTTCTGAGCATCTTGCCCCTCCTTTGAGTCTTGATTTGAGAAAGGTTATCTGGGATGTTGAGTCTGGCAGGTTTGAGAGCATTAAGGATTCTTTGGAGAGTTATTTGGAGGGTTGGCGCGCGTATAATTTGGAGTTCGTTGAGTCTTTCCATTTGGTTGAGAGTTCTTTGTATGAGACTTCTGAGGATAGGAGGATTGGTTTGTTGGATAAGGCGTTGGATGTTATTTTGGATGAGACTTATGAGAAGATGCTGCATTATGCCCAAAACTTGAAGGGCCCTATTACCATGTTGCACATGCTTGGTGTTATTTTGCCTATTCTTGGATTGGTTATTCTTCCTTTGGTTGTTAGTTTTATGGAGGGGATTTCTTGGATTCATATTGCTGCTTTGTATAATTTTGCTTTGCCTGTTGTTGTTTACTTTTTGGGCAGGAATGTTTTGTCTCAGCGTCCTACGGGTTATGGTGATACTGATATTTCTGAGATTAATCCTGCTTTGAAGAAGTACAGGAACATTATTATCAAGCTGGGTTCTTCTGAGATTAGTATTAATCCTGCTTTTGTTGCTGTTTTTGTTGGTTTTGTGTTTTTGGTTATTGGTTTGTCTCCTTTGATCATTCACTTTTTGTATCCCGATTATGATTTTGCTGTTGGTGGCTTTCCTTTGCTTGATTATAAGGAGAGCTCTACGGTTGACGGTTTGATGCTAGGTCCTTTTGGTCTTGGCGCTAGCCTTCTTTCCCTGTTTATTCCTCTTTGTCTTGCGTTTAGTATTGGTTTGTATTTTAGATTGCGCTCTCAAAATGTTATGAAGATTCGTGATGAGGCTAAGAAGTTGGAGGACGAGTTTTCTTCTGCTTTGTTCCAGCTTGGCAATAGGCTTGGCGATGGTATTCCTGCCGAGATTGCCTTTCCTAAGGTTGCTTCTGTTATGGAGGATACGACTTCTGGAAGGTTTTTCAAGCTTGTTGCTTTGAATATTTCAAAGCTGGGTATGAGTGTTCAGGAGGCTATTTTTAATCCTCGTTCTGGCGCTTTGACTGCTTTTCCTTCTGCTATTATTGGTTCTTCTATGAAAGTGTTGATTGAGAGTATTAAGAAGGGTCCTTTGATTGCTGCTCAGGCTTTGTTGAATGTTGCTCGTTATATTAAGGAGATTCATAAGGTTAATGAGCGTTTGAAGGATTTGATGGCTGATATTATTTCTGATATGAAGTCTCAGATTGCTTTCTTGACTCCTGCTATTGCCGGCATTGTTATTGGTATTACTTCTATGATTACTTTTATTCTTGGTAATCTGTCTAAGAATATCTCTCAGATGGGTGCTGAGCAGGCCGGCACGTCTATTGGCGCTCTTGCCGGTTTCTTTGGCGATGGCATTCCTACTTATTATTTCCAGCTTGTTGTTGGTGTTTATGTTTTCCAGATCGTGTACATTCTTACTATTTTGTCTAATGGTATTGAGAATGGTGCTGATAAGTTGCAGGAGCGTTATTTGCTTGGTACTAATTTGATTAGGAGCACTGTTTTGTATTGTTTGATTGCTGGTATTGTCATGCTTATTTTCAATATCATTGCCTTGAAGATTGTTGGTGCTGCTTTGCTTGTTGTAGATTGATTCTAAAAAAAGGTGGGAAGAGAGGGATTTGAACCCCCGACACCACCGTCTTCAGCGGTGTGCTCTCCCAGGCTGAGCTATCTTCCCGTGGAATTAAAAAATAAGCAGAATGGTTTAAAAGCTTTATTGTACGACTTCTAGTCTTCCGAATTTTCCTGTGCTGAGTTGTTTTTCTCCTTTGTATTCTGATACGTAGCCGTTGATTATGTGGACTTTCATTCCTGGTTTTATCATGTCTACTTGTTCGTTCCAGAGTGACATTGTTATCTCGCCTGTTGCATCTTTTGCTTTTGCGTTGGCTACTTTTCCTGCTCTTCCGAATTTTTCGAATGTTCTTGGCTCGTCTACGCTGACTATCTCTACTACTAGGTCTATTTTTCCTTGTCCGGCTGCCAAATCTTTTACTTCCATTTTTTTATCCTCCTGTTATTAGCTTGAATAGTTCGTTCTTCAAGTCCTTTGTTTTTATCCTTTTCTGTTCTGCAGTGTCTCTTATTCTTAATGTTACGTCATCGTTTGGTATTGAGTCGAAGTCTATTGTTATGCAGTATGGCACTCCTATTTCGTCTAGTCTTGCGTATCTTTTTCCTATGCTTCCTGTTTCGTCGTACATTGTTTCAAAACAGCTTAGTTCTTTGTGTATTTCTTTTGCTTTTTTGACTAGTTCTTTTGCTTTTTCGTTTGATAGCAAGGGGAAGATTCCTGCGTGTATTGGTGCGAGTGCTGTTGGTAGCGATAGCCATACTCTTTCTTCTTGTTGTCTGTATGCCATTTCCAGCGCTACATAGAATGTTCTGTCCAATCCCATTGATATTTCCCATACGTGCGGTATGAATTTTCTTCCTTCTGGTGTTACAAAGTTCATGTCTGTTTTGCTTGCTTCCATGTGTCCTTTTAGGTCGTAGTCTGTTCTGTAGTTGTTTGCTACTAGTTCTACCCAGCCCAGGCTTGTTTCTACTTCAAAGTCCCATCCTTCTTTTGCATAGAATGCTCTTTCTGTGTCGTCCAGTTGCCTGAACCTCATTTTTTCTGTTGGTATTCCGTATTTTTCAAAGAGTTGTTGTGTTCTTGCCAGATAGTATGCTATGAGTTTGCCTGTTACTAGTTTGTCTTTGACTAGTTTTTCTGCTGAGATGTATTCTATTTTGTCTTGTCCTGATTTCATTATTCTTAGCGCGTAGTTTTTGACTTCTTCCCATTTTTCCATTTCGTTTATTTTTTCTGGGTCGAAGAATATTTCTGCTTCCATTTGTGAGAATTCTACCTGTCTAAGTAAAGTCTGTCTTGGCGATATCTCGTTTCTGAATGATTTTCCTGCTTGTGCCACTCCTTTTGGGAGTTTTACTCGCATTGTTTTTGCCAGTCTTGGCCAGTCTGTGAATATTGTCTGGCAGGTTTCTGGTCTTAGATAACAGCCTGATTTTGTTGCTATTCCTACTTCTGCTTTTACCATCATGTTGAATTGTTTTACGTCTGCTAGTTCTCCTTTGCATTTTGGGCATTTTAGCTTGTGTTCTCTTAGTCCTGCTGTTAGTTCTTGTACGGGTGTTGCTTCTTTGTATGGTTTTTTTGTTGTTTCTTCCAGTAGTTTGTCTGCTCTGTGTATTGTGTTGCATTTTTTGCATTGTGTTACTGGGTCGTTAAAGTTTGTTAGGTGTCCTGATGCTTTGAATACGTCTTCTGGCATGATTACTGCGCCGTCTAGCTCCAGCATGTCTTCTTTCTGCACTAGTTCTTTTCTCCAGAGCTCTACAATTTTTCTTCTGATTGTTGCTCCGAATGG
>JAHWHB010000011.1 GCA_019323575.1 Candidatus Woesearchaeota archaeon | reverse complement strand
GTAGCTCAATGGCAGAGCATTCGGCTGTAGAGCAGTCGCCCATTGACAGAGCATGATGCTTAGGATGAATATGGGTCAGCCAGCATTGAGCCCGAAAGGTCGCTGGTTCAAATCCGGCCGCGGGGATTCTTTTTTTTTCGCTTTGCGAGAAAAAGTGTTCGCTAATGAGCTTTGCGAAATTAGCGACATTTTTTTTAATCCCACCAGCTGTATGTTTTGCAGAACGTCTTTGCCATTTCAAGATCGCTTGTTTTTAGCTGTAATTCTTTTCTCAATAAATAAATTTCCCTGTAAAGTGAACAGTCAAATTTGGTTAGACCAGTAAAAAATCCTGACTTGTCCACCACTATTTTTCCTTCGTATGGGTTTTCGCATTCGCACTTGTTGGTTTGTTTGCTTGGTGCGTCTTTTTTAACTTCTTCAGTTATTTTTTTGGCGACTTCTTTAGGTATTATTATTCTTGTTCCTTGTCCTGTTGCGCTGGAATCATATCCTGCAAATGTCATTACGCCCAAACCGATTAGTGCAATGAAGAAAAATGCTAGGAATGGACCTTTCATTTTATCACCTTTTTTAGAATAATAGTCTTATTCTCTATATAAAATTTACCGTAACCTTTTTAAATGAACCGTTTTTCTTTTAAATAGACGCATGGCTTATTAGGAATCAAAAGGGGTTTGGTGGTGAGTATTTCTCGGTGCCAAGGTCCATTTTCCTTGCGGTGCG
Organism: Candidatus Woesearchaeota archaeon; assembly: GCA_019323575.1. Lineage (GTDB taxonomy): Archaea > Nanobdellota > Nanobdellia > Woesearchaeales > ARS49 > CABMGU01. The sequence goes on along the minus strand of JAHWHB010000011.1, from coordinate 5,181 downwards.
TGAAAAATTCGATTTTCGGAGGTAATGAAAATGACAGAAGAAAATACACCGCCTCAGCCTGAAGCTGAGCAAAAAGAACCTCAGGCACAGCCGGAGCAGCCTGCTCCAGAGAAGCCTGCAGAGCCTGAAAAACCTGCAGAACCTGAGAAGCCTGCCGAGCCAGAGAAGCCGGCAGAGCCTGAGAAGCCTGCAGAGCCTGAAAAACCTGCAGAGCCTGCCCCAGAAGGGCAATAATTTTTTTCTTTTTTTTTAGCAACAATTTTAAACAAGTGTTCTTTTGTTCTTTAAATGAAGCTAAACTACTTTATCATTCCTTTAATCACTATTCTTGTTGCTGTTGTTGGAAGTTTTTTGACTTCTGGCGATATGGTTTGGTATAAGACTTTGAAGCTTCCTTCTATTGCTCCTCCTGGCTGGTTTATTGGCTTGGTCTGGAATGTTATTTTCATTCTGGCAACTATTTCTGCGCTGATTGTCTGGAATACTATGCAGAAGCACGAGAATTTCAGCATTATTATCGGTTTGTTTGTTGTTAATGCTTTATTGAATGTTTTTTGGAGTTTTCTTTTCTTTAATCAGCATTTGATTTTGCCGGCTGTTTTTGATGCTGGCTTGCTGGGCTTGAGTGTTTATGCTTTGATTTTCTTTATCTGGCGTTTTTCTCCTCTTGCTGCAGGATTGTTGATTCCTTATGCTGTTTGGGTCACTTTTGCGACGTATCTGAATTACTTGATTTGGTTATTGAACCGCTGAGAACATCTTTTTCGCTTTTTTTGATTCGATTTCGTGCTCCACTATTGGGCTTGGGTATCCTTGTATTTTCTGCTTGCTTGCTTTGTGTATGATATAGAAGGGGGTGTCTTTCAGTTCTGCCACGTATTTCTTGATGTACTCGCACCTGTAGTCAAACTTGATTTGTTGTCTCCATGGGTTGAATATTCTGAAGTATGGCTGCGCGTCGCATCCTGTTGATGCTGACCATTGCCAGTTTCCGTTGTTTACAGAGGGGTCGTAGTCTACTAGTTTTGTTGCAAAGTATTTCTCGCCTAGTTTCCAGTCGATGTGCAGGTCTTTTGTTAGGAATTGTGCTACTATCATTCTTACTCTGTTGTGCATGAATCCTGTTTTGTTTAACTGCCTCATTCCTGCGTCTACTATTGGGAATCCTGTTTTTCCTTGGCACCATGCTTTGAATTTTTTCTTGTCATAGCTCCATTTTATTTTCTCGTATTTTTTTCTGAATGAGTGTCCTATAACGTGCGGATAGTGATGTACTATTTGTGTGAAGAAGTCTCTCCAGTATAATTGTCTGAGTATTGGGCTGTGCCATCCTTGTTTTTCTTTTATTGTATGATAGACTTCTCTGATTGAGCAGGTTCCGAATTTGTTGTGTGCTGACAGTAGTGTTGTGTCTTTTGCTGGGTAGTTGTGTGTGTTGGAGTAGTTTTGCGGGAGGTTTTTGAGGAGTTTCAGGCAGTTTGTTCTTCCTCCGTGCACGTATATGTCTGGGTTTTTTTTGACTAGTTTTTTGTAATTGTATGTTTTGATTGGTTTTGTGTAATAGTTATTGTGTTTGTTTTTTGCTGGCTTTTTTACTTGTTTTTTGGTTGCTTTTTTGTAGTATGGTGTGAATATTGTGTATGGTTTTCCATCGTCTTTCAAAACTTCTTCTGGAGCGTTTAGTAAATAATCGTCGTATTGTTTTAGTGTGCAAATTTTGTTGATTGCTTTGTCTCTTTTTTTGCTGAATGGGGTGTAATCCCTGTTAACATATATTGTTTCTATTTTTTCTTTTTTGACTATTTTTTTTATTACCTGTTCTGTTTTGCCGTAGAATGTGTATAATTTTGCCGGTTTTAGTTGTTTTTCAAGGTCTTCCAAGCTTTCTATCATGAATTGTATTGAGTTTTCGCTTTTGTATGGGTTGTTTTTTACCTGTCTTGGGTCGAAGATGAAGCAGGGTATTACTTTGTCGTTTTCTTTTAATGCTGCTATTAGTCCGGTGTTATCTTCTAATCTGAGGTCTCTTCTGAATATGAACACCGCTTTTTTCATGGTGTTGTTTTAGGATTGTTTGTTTATATATGTTGTGCTACAGATATCTTTTTTAAGCTCTTGTTGTTTTTGTTTTTCATGAAATATGTTTTGCTGCTTTTGTTGCTTGTTTCTTGTGTTGCTCAGCCTTATGTCCAGCCTGGAATTAACAATGTTTCTGAGCCAAACCAGACTGAGGTTGTTGAGAAGGTTATGGTTCAGTGCTGGGATAATTCTACTGCTGAGTCTGTTGACAAGTGCCCTAAGAAGCCGGAGCCTGTTGTTGAAGTTGAACCGCTGGAAGTTAAAGCGCCGGTGGTTACTGCAAAGCAATTGCTCGAAGAAGCTCAGAAAAAGTTCACCTCTCATGCTTACTTGGTTGAGGACAGGATGGTTATGGTTGTTGGGAATAAAGTCAGGCATTATTTCTTGAAGATGTCTGCGCTTGATGATGGTACCCCTGTTACTGATGTTTTTGTTGATACTGCCAATAAGACTGCTGTTGCTTATTGTAATGTTGAGCGTGAGGGAAGGGATATTTTGGGTGATTCTTTTGATTGGAAGAGGAGCCGCTGCAAGGATTATATTGACAAGCCGATTAATGTTTCTTTTGAAAAATGGGTTTCTAAAGGTCCTTTGGAGTATTTAGAGGAGTTTTCTCATCTGCAGCCTTTGCTTGTTGAGGACAGCTTGCAGACTATTAGTATTGGCGGGAATGCCAAGACTGTTCAGCCTTCTTTGCATTACATGTTGAATGGTAAGCGTTACATTTTGCGTATTGATAAGAGGTATCATGTTCCTTTGAAGATTGAGCGCGAGGGAGAAAGAGCTATTGATTTCCGTGATGTTTATTTTGATGTCATGGTTTTGGATGGTAAGCCTGTGAAGATTGATTCTTCCTGGGTTTCTTACCAGCCTGTTTCTGAGTATTGGAAGAAGTATGTGGCTAAATAGATAAATTTATAAATAAACTATAGTTAATTATTAACTATGGTTAAGAAACTGTTGCAGCCTCAGGAGATTGAGGTTTTCTATGTTATTCCTGCTTTGCGTAGAGAGCTTGCTGTCTGTATGAAGGGTTCTGGCAAGTCTCAGAAGGTTATTGCAGGGCTTTTGGGTGTTACAGAGGCTGCTGTGAGTCATTATTTTAGTTCTAAGCGTGCTTCTCAGCTTAAGTTTGGTTCTAACCTTAAGAAGGAGATTTTTGAGTCTGCTGCTAGGATTTCTGATGAGCTTTCTTTGATGCGTGAGATGCAGAGGTTGCTGCAGTTGGCGCGTGTTGAGCGTGTTGTCTGCAGTCATTGTTCTAAGGATTGTGATGTTTGTTTTGAGGGGTTGAAATGAAGGAAGTCTATCTTGATCATGCTGCATCTACATTTGTTGATCCTAGGGTTAAGAAGGCTATGGAGCAGTATTGGTGCAGGGATTTTGGCAATCCTGGCAGTTTTCATAGTGCTGGCTTGCGTGTTTTGAAAGGGCTTGAGTCCGCTAGGCAGGTAGTTTCTTCTGTTCTGGGCTGCAATTCTGATGAGATTGTTTTTACTGGTTCTGGCACTGAAAGCATTAATCTCGCTATTAAGGGTGTTTTCAGGGCGTCTAAGAAGAAGCATATTGTTGTGAGTTGTGTTGAGCATCATGCTGTGCTTGAGACTTGCAGGTATTTGGAGAAGCATGAGGGTGCGAGGATTACTGTCTTGCCTGTTGACCGTTACGGCCAGATTAGTCCTAAACAGCTTGAGAGGACTATTTGCCCTGATACTGTTTTGGTTTCTGTTATGTATGCTAATAATGAGGTTGGCACGATTAATAATATTCCTGCTCTTGCTAAGATTGCAAAGAGGCATGGTGTTTTGTTCCATACTGATGCGTGTCAGGCCGGTGCTTTCTTGGACATTGATGTGAATCATCTTGGTGTTGACTTGCTGACTTTGAATGGCAGCAAGGTTTATGGTCCTAAGGGTATTGGTATTTTGTTTGTCCGCAAGGGTGTTGATATTCATCCTTTGATTCATGGAGGTCATCAGGAGTTTGGCCTGCGTTCTGGTACTGAGAGCGTTCCTTTGATTGTTGGTTTTGCCAAGGCTTTGGAGATTGCGCAGAAGTGTCGTAAGAAAGAAGTTGTTCGTCTTTCAAGATTGCGTGATCGTTTGATTGTTGGTATAATCAATAGTATCCCTAAGGTTGTTTTGAATGGTCATCCTAGGGAGCGCTTGCCTAATAATGTGAATTTTTCGTTTTTGGATGTTGAGGGAGAGGCTTTGTTGTTGCATTTGAACGAGCAAAAGATTTACGCTAGTACTGGCAGCGCTTGTTCTTCGAGAAATCTGGAGCCTAGTCATGTTGTTCTTTCCCTTGGTTGTCCTCGTGAGGTTTGTCACGGCAGTGTTCGTTTTAGTCTTGGCAGGAATTCTACAAAGGCCGATGTTGACCGTGTTTTGAGAGTGTTGCCTGGCATTGTTGATAAGCTTAGGAGGTTGTCTCCTGTGAGGTTGAGGTATGGTTGAGCCTTGGTTTTATACTGAAGTTGTGAAAGAGCATTTCTTTAATCCTCATAATATTTTCAGGACTGAAGGGGAAGCTAAAAAGTATAAGGCGGATGGTGTTGGTGTTGTTGGCAGTCCTGCTTGCGGTGATGTCATGAAGATGTTTATCAAGGTTGAGGATGACCGGATTGTTGATTGCAAGTGGCAGACTTTTGGCTGCGCTTCTGCTATTGCTTCTACCTCTATTTTGAGTGTTATGGTTACTGAGAATGGTGGCATGCTTTTGGATAAGGCTTTGAAGATTAAGCCTGATGATATTGTTAAGCGTCTGGGCGAGCTTCCTATCAGGAAGTTTCATTGTTCTGTGCTTGGTCATCGTGCTTTGCGTGCTGCTATAAACGATTATTTTAAAAAGTCAGGGCAAAAAAAGCGTGTTATTAAAGAAGAACCGTTTGTTTGCGGGGTGAAAAGATGATTACAAAAGAGAGTATTATTGGTGATGTGTTGAAGAAGTATCCGAAGTCTGCTGAAGTTATGTTCAAGCATGGCTTGCATTGTATTGGCTGTCATGTCAGCGCTTATGAGAGTATTGAGAATGGCTGCAAGGTGCATGGCATGGCTGATAAGGAAATTGATGCTCTTGTGAAAGAGATTAATAAGGTTG
>JAHWHB010000059.1 GCA_019323575.1 Candidatus Woesearchaeota archaeon | reverse complement strand
ACCAGTAGAAATCAAGGCGTGGTTTTTGTTGGTTTTGAGAATCCGACTAATCTTGCTTTGTTTGGCGCCAAGGTTGTTTCTAGGAATAATGCACGAGTCGGTGAAAGAATTGTTGATTATCTTGAGGGTGGTGTTAGAAAGTATGATGAGTTTAAGGAGGTTGTTCCTTTGACTGCTGAAAGTCTTGATGCTTTGAAAGCTAAGTATGGGGTGAAAAAATGAGTTATTTGAGAACTGTTGAAAAGGGTACTAGTGTTAAGTCTTTGGGTGTTATTGAGGAGCCTACTGCCAAAAAGCCTGGTGTGTTTGATTTTATTTATCGTGACCAGTATAGTATTCTTGACTGGGGTAGGATGCCTATGCCTGATGGCAAGGTGATGGATAATCGTCCTGTTGCTCTTGCTGCTGCTTTCAATCATGAGATGGCTGCAAAAGCCGGTATTCCTACTTGTTATTTGAATCCTGTTGATGATTTGGGTTGTTCTCATTTGTATTTGGACTGGTTTAGGGAGAACAGGCAGGTTCCGCGTACTTTGCGTATGCAGATGGTTAATATTTTGAAGCCGACTTTTAATGAACAAACAAAATCTTGGGATTATTCTGTTTTTCAGGATCCTCCTGTGAACAATTATGTTCATCCTATTGAGTTTATTTGGCGTTTGGAGGCTGGTCCTGACAGTAGTTTTTGGGACAATATCGCAAAAGGTAATTACAAGTTGTCCGATTTTGGTCTGCCTGAGACTTTGAAGCCTGGTGATAAGTTTCCTTTCCCTATTTTGGATCATTCAAGCAAGTATGAAGATCATGATAGGTATTTCTCTTCTGCTGTTGCCCGTGGTCTTGGCAATTTTAGTCAGGAGAGGTGGCAGCGTTTGAATGATGCGCGTATGAGGTTGAACAGGATTCTGTACGAGCATGCTGCTTCTATTAGTATTCATAGGCCTGATGGCAAGCAGGAGTTTGTCGTTATGGATATGGGTGATGGTCCTTTTGAGGTTCTTGGTGATGTTGCAGGCACTTGGCACGAGGATCGTTTTCAGTATAGGACTAAATCCGGCAATGTTGTGAAGGTTAGCAAGCAGACTCCTAGGGATTTGCATAAGTCGCTGGATCCTGAGTGGTTTAAGCAGTGCAAGGAAGCCAAAGCAAAAGCAGAAAGAGAGGGTCATCCTGACTGGAAGGCTTTTGTTACTTTGCAGCCTCGTCCTTTGGAAGCCCAGTTTTTTGACCAGTACAATAATTTGATGTATTCTGCGACTAATGCTTGGGTTGGCTGGAATGCTTTCCCGCAGGCGTCTCCTTTGGAGGAGGCTTGTGTTGAGTTTGACAAGTACCTGGCTGATTACAAGGAGAGGTTGAAGAAGTGACTCATTTCAAAGGCAGGGATATTGTTTCTATTGACCATTTTACTACTGATGAGCTTGTCTGGATTTTAGATTATACAGAGAAGTTCAAGGAGGCTAGGAAGTCTAGACGACCTACTTATAGCAAGCTATTGCAGGATCACGTTATGGCTTATGCTTTTTTTGAGCCGAGCACTAGGACTCGTTTGAGTTTTATGCGCGCTTCTCACAAGCAGGGCATGGACAGGTTTGGTTTTGGGAGTGCTGAGAGCACTAGTTTGCAGAAGAATGAGTCTATGCATCACACCGTCGAGACACTTAAGCAGTATGAGGCTGACGTGCTTGTTATTCGTCATAAGCTTGAGGGTGCTGCCCAGTATGCTGCTGACTTGCTTGATATTCCTGTGATTAATGCTGGTGATGGCAGGCATGAGCATCCTACGCAGACCATTCTTGATTTGTATTCCATTAGGGAGACTCAGGGCAGGCTTGATAATCTTAATGTTGCTTTGATTGGTGATTTGAAGAATGGCAGGACTGTTCATTCTTTGATTAAGGCTTTGAGGCGTTTTCCTGGCAACAGGTTCTTTCTTGTGAGTCCTCCTCAGTTAGCTATGCCTTCTGAGTACGTTTATGCTGAGGCTGAAGGTCATCCTATGTTGGAGGATATCGTTATTTGTTCTTCTCCTGATGAGGCTTTGAGGGAGGCTGATGTTGGTTATGTTACTCGTGTTCAGAAGGAGCGCATCGGTGATGAGCGGGAGATAAAGGCTGTTCTTGGTGCTTTGCAGGTGAAACAGGACACTCTTGCTGATGTAAGGTCTAATCTTATATTGTTGCATCCTCTTCCTATTAATGCTCAGAATCCTGAGATTGAGAAGACTCTTTACAGGACTCATCCTCAGCATGTTTATTTCTTCCCGCAAATGGGCAACGGGCTTTATTCTCGCGAGGTTGATATGTGTATTGTTCTTGGCGCTCTTGGCGAGGATTTTAAGGGCAAAGGCTACGTGCCTCCTGCGCGTTCTCGTGAGAATGTCCTTGTTTCTAGGGATCTCAGAAGTGATGGTGACGGGAAAGACAGAAAGTTCTTGTACAGCATTGAAAACGGTGTTGTAGTAGACCACATACCTCCTGGCCAGATTATACAGATTTATTCTGCTTTGCATCTGGAGAAATTGCAGGATGAGATGATTTTTGGTGATAAAATGAAAACTAACAGGTCCGGCATGGAGAAGAAGGGCTTGTTGAAGATTGTGAATTATCGTTTGTCTCCTGAAGAGCTTAGGACTATTGCGATTATGTGCCCGACTGCCACTGTTAGCATGATTAGGGATGGCAGGGTTGTTGAAAAGTATAATGTTCAGCTTCCTGATGCTGTTGATGGTTTGCTTGAGTGTCAGAATGATAGTTGTATTTCAAGGAGTCCTGGAGAGGATGCTTTCCCTCGTTTCTACACTATCAGCAGGAATCCTGCAATTCTTTCCTGTCATTACTGTGATACGCGTCATAGTCTTGAGAGGGGGAATATTAAGATTATTTGAAAACCATTAAAAACCCTTTTTTCTTAATTGTGTTTGATGCTAAAGCTTGCTCCAAACATTTACGCTGTTGATTTGTGTATTTATCTTTCTGACATTAAGGCATTAATCCTATCGGATTTGCATCTTGGTTATGAGGAGTCTTTGCAGAAGCGTGGTGTTCTTGTTCCTAAGACTATGTTTAAGCAGATAATGAGGCGTTTGGACTGGATTCTAAATCAAATCCCTGTAGAAAAAGTAATTTTTAACGGTGATATCAAGCACGAGTTTGGCACGATTAGCGTGCAGGAATGGCGTGAAGTGTTAAGATTGATTGAGTATTTTGAGAAAAAAAATATTGAACTTCTTGCAGTTAAGGGCAATCATGATACTATTTTTGGTCCTATTGCTAGGAAAAAGCAGGTTAAGGAAGTTAAAGAGTTTAGGGACAAGGATATTTTGATTGTTCATGGCGATTACGTTCCTGAAAAGCTTTCCAAAATCATCATTATTGGCCACGAGCATCCTGCTGTTACTTTGAGAGAGAAAGCTAAGGCTGAAAGATTCAAGTGTTTCCTAAAAGGTAAGTTCAAGAAGTCTGTTTTGATTGTTCAGCCTAGTTTTAATCCTTTGGCTGAGGGCAGTGATGTTTTGAAGGGAGGGATTCTGTCTCCTTTGATTTCTGGTGTTGAGAGGTTTGAGATTTTTGTTGTTAATGATAAATCTCATGATGTTTTGCCTTTTGGAAAGGTTAAGGGTTTGCAATAATTTTATATAGATATTGTAGTATACAATTATTATGAAGAAGCCTTTGGTTCTTGCTGTTGTTATTGTTTTGATTATAGCTGCTTTTGCTGTTTTTCGTTCTTGCACTCCTGTTTCTGATGAGAGGTTGGTTGATGACTGGATTGCTTCCAATCCTTTGGTTGTAACTGAAGATGGCGTGCAAAAGCGTGCTGTTGCTGCTGAGTGGATTGAGGCTTTGCGTCAGTATTTGTTGTTTGACGAAGAACAAGAAAACATTGGTTATGTTGAAAAGGAATCTTTAATTAACTCTATTAGGTCTAAGTCAAGGCCTGTTGTGAGTGTTAATCCTGTTGGTGTTGCTCCGCCTGTGCCTGTTCCAGTGCCTGTTCCGACTCCTGTGCCTGCTCCTGTACCGACTCCTGTTCCACCTGTTACTCCGACTCCTACACCGGTTCCTGTGCCTCCTACACCCGCTCCAACTCCCGCGCCGGCTCCTGTGCCTGCTCCTGTACCGACTCCAGTTCCTACTCCTACACCCGCTCCAACTCCTGTGCCTGTTCCAGTGCCTATTCCTGCACCTCCTGTTCCTTTACATTGTTCTAATGCTGTTTGGGATGGTGATGAGAGTGATTTGGATTGTGGCGGCAGCTGTCTGCCTTGCCCTCCTTCTGGTTGTCCTCAGTGTTTGTCGTGCTGGACTAATTCAGATTGTGTTACTGGTAATTGTGATATGAGTGCTGCTCAGCCTCTGCCTGCTCTGGATCCGTTGACAGGTCAGTCTTATACTTCAGTGCAGCAGCTTCAGTTATTGGCTGGTCAGAGTTGGATTATTTCTTATCAGGGCCGTTGTGTTTAGCCCAGTGTTTGAGAAAGTGATATTGTCTCGTCTTGGTTTGAGAACCATCTGTCGTCGCCGTCGCTATAACCGCAATACTTGCATATCGATTGTAGCTCTCCTAGTTTCATTTTTCCGCATTTGTTGCATTTTGACATAGCTGTTTGGAATGTATTTCTTATATATAAACTTTACTGTTTTTGTCACTACTAGGTTGTAAAAATAATATATTAACAATATAGAAAATTAATCTGCAACTTTAAACGGTATTTCCTCGTCGTCTAGTGTATACCATCTGTCTCCTCCTTTGTCAAAGGTGTACATGCAGTGCCTGCAGAAATTATTCATTTGTCCTATGACTGGTTTGTTGCATTTTGGGCATTTCATGGTCTAAAGAACAAGTCCCGCCAGCCCGTTAGAGCCGGCGGGATTGTCGTAGTGAGTGAAGACTATGAGTCTAGCCAGTTGTATCTGGGTATCTCTCGTCGAGAGCACTGCCTGCATACGTAGGGGTCGTGTGTTGAGCACTTGCCCATGATTTCTCCGCAGCTGACGCAGTATGCTTTTTTCATCTTCTCATGATTTTTTTGGCGTTGTATTCTTCCATAAGGTGTGATCGTACGAACTCCCTTACTTCTTCAACGTCCCGGATGAAGACTTTATTCAAAGTCTTCTTCCTCCCATCTTTCTATCATTTCGTTGTTGGCTGCTTCTACTCCTCGTTCGAAGGCCAATTCCCATGGTGACTCTTCGTTTAAACGGTCCTCAACTAGTTCTTCTTCGTCTTCTTCGAATGGGTCTGGGAATACTTTTTCAAAGACTAACTTTTGCTTCATATTCCACCTCCCTCTATGATAGTTGATTATATGGCAGGAGTTGTTTTATATTTTGTCCTATAATAATATAAAATTTATATAATTTGGAATTTATTAATAATTATAGAAAAGCTTATATATAATTATAATATTTTAAGTTGAAAGAGGGGGTTAGTATGAGAAGAAAAGTAATCCAGATTGCTGATTCAACACAGTTGGTTTCTTTGCCTAGGAAGTGGTGTGTAGAAAGGGGCATTAAGAAGGGTGATGAGCTCGAGGTTCAGCTTGCCGGCAATAAGATTATGATTGCTACTGACCATGACCTGAAGACTGAGCGTGTTGAGGTTGACGTGTCCAGTCTTGATAGAACTTCTATTATATATCTAATCAGGGGTTTGTATAAGAAGGGCTATGATGATATTAAGATTATATGCAAGAAATCTATTACCCATCACTATAAGTTAAAGAAGGACATTAGCGTGAGTTCTGTTATTCATCAGGAAGTGAGCAGGTGTCCTGGTTTGGAGATTGTTGAGGAGAAAGATGGCTACTGCACTTTGAAGGTCATTTCTAATGCTGATCCTAAGGAGCTTGACAATATTTTGCGAAGGACTTTTATCCTTATTTCTGATACTTGTAATGATTTGATTGCTGCTTCGAAGACTAATGACCGGGTTCTTTTTTCGTCTATTGAGGAGAAGCACGACAACGTTACAAGATTTATCAATCATTCTTTGAGGCTGATTAACAAGAGGCAGGAAGATAGCAATAATACTTACTTTTTGTATCATATTATTGCTACTATGGACAAGATTATTGATATTCTTAAGGACTCTGGCCGTAATATGTTGGAGTATAACAAGAAGCTTAAGCCTGAGAGCAGTGAGATTCTTGAGCAGATTCACCAGGCGTATGGCATGTTTTACGAGTTGTTTTACAAGTTTGACTTGCAGAAAGTGCATAAGATTAATGAGATGAAGGAGAAGATTTACAGGGAGCTTATAGAGAAGACCAAGAATGTTCCTAAAGAGGAGGTTCTTCTTCTTTATAACATGTACCAGTCTTTGGAGACGTATAGGACTCTTGCAGAAGCGCGCATGTCTATGGAATTTTAAGCTGCTAATAATTTCTTCTTTTAGCTTAAAATTTCTTTTAAATTCTTTAATTATATGTCAAATTATATAGTGTTGTCGTATAAATATAACTAATTAAATTCTCGCTTTTATTTTATAAATCAGAAAAATTTATATAGAAATGCTGTTTTTTAATAAAACAGGGGGTTTTTATGAGAAGAAAGGTTATTCAGATTGCTGATTCAACACAGCTTATCTCTCTTCCTAGGAAATGGGCTCTTAGTCATAATATCAAGAAGGGCGACGAGCTTGATATTATTGAAAAGGAATCTCAGCTTATTATCCAGACTCCAAAATCAAAGAACTCTTCTAATATCACTGTTGAGATTCAGAATCTTGACAGGGACTCAATTATGTTCCTTATTCGCGCCTTGTATAAGAATGGTTATGATGAAATAACTATAAAGTTTGAAAATTCTCTTTGTGATAACTTCAGGACCAAGGAGAAGATGAAAATTATTGATGTTATTCGCAGTGAGATTTCAAGATTGAATGGTGTTGAGCTTTTCACCCAGAAAGAGAACTATTGTGTTATCAGAAACATTTCTGAGGATACCACAAGGGCCTTTGATTCTATGCTTAAGCGTCTTTTCATGCTTGCTTCTGAGACCATGCAGGATTTGATTGAGGGCTACGAGAGGAATGATGCTGCTTTGCTGGAGACTATTCAGAAAAAGCACGATGTTGTCACGAAATTTACTGTTTATTGTCAGCGTTTGTTGAATAAGATTGAGGACAGCCAGTTTAAGAGAAACGAGCTTGTTTTCCATATTTTGGAGATTATTGATACTATAATGGACTTGTTGAAGTATAATTCAAGAAAGATTTTGAAGGACAAAGTCAAGGCATCTGCCAAGAGTGTGAAGGTCTGCAAGGCGATTCACAAGTCTTTTAACATGTATGTTGAGCTGTTCTATAATTTTGATATGGAGAAGATTTATGAGTTGAATAAGAACAGGTATTCTGTTTTAAGGGAGCTTTCTGAACTGCAGAACAAGATTCACAAGGACGAGTTCAGCATTATTTCCAATATGTCTCAGATTTTGGAGTATGTTTTGGGTTTGACTAATTCTTCTATTGCTTTGAATTATTAGGGTTTTTTATACAGACTGTTCTGTGCTGCCAGAAGTGTTAGGATTGGAATTTGGAGCGGTCTTCCTGCTGATAAATAAGTGACTTGTGATACGAATTGTCCTAGGTTTTCTGGATGTAGTTTTGATTCGTTCATCTCTCCGCACAATCCGATGCTTATTTGTGAGTGTGCCTCTCTTGCAGCTTCGCGTATGCTGGCTAGTGTTTGCTGTATGTAGTCTGTTATTCCTTTTTCAAGCAAAATTGTTTTTTCGTCTGTTGTTTTCTGTACAAACGGTGCAGAATCCACCTGCTGGTGGCCTCTTACTGAGCCTTCGATGTTTGGTATCAAATCGTTTGTGCCGATTGCGAAGTCGCAGACTCCTAGATTTTTTATCATTGCTGGTGCTCTTTGGCATCCTGATACTGTTTCAAGAGTGACCCCGATTTTGTATTGGATTGAGTTATTGTAGTGGTTTTTATTGAGGTTGTCCGCTATTTCTTTTACTATTCTGACCTGGGCCTCTCCTTCTACGTATGGTATGAATATTCTTAGGTCTGGTTTTTTTCCGCCTTCATCTACAACTCTTTTGTAGGCTTCAAAAAGTGATTTGATTTGTGTTTCGTATATCTCCGGCCAGACTAATAGTTTCGCGCCTCTTACTGAGCTGTCTTCTATCCTGTCTAGGAATTCTCTCTTTGCTTTTGGATAGGCAACTTTTAGTCTTTTTTCAATTGCATCAGCATCTGCGTTTGAGAATATCTCTCTCATTGGAGGGTCTAATAGTCTTACTTGTGTTCTTCTGCCGTCTTGCACTTTTAGTACTTCGTAGAATGCATTCGATTGCATCTGTTCAAAGTTTTTGATTGCTTTTTGTTTTAATTGTGAGTTTGTTTCCAATTGACTGGTGTATTCTTCTTCAGGAATTAGGTTTTTGTCTTGTTCTAATTTTTTAAGGGCGAAAAGTGACATGAGCAAATCTCCATAGATGAGCACGTTCTCATTGTTTGCTTTGACTACGTTTTCAGATCTTACAAGCGCCACAGAGTTAACTCCCCATTTTCTTGCTTCTAGAATTTGTTCAGTTGTGTCTGCGTTTATCATTATTTCAAGGTTCGGCAGCAGTTCTTTTGATTTGCTCAGGAGGTGGTTAAATCTTATTCTTTCTTCTGTGACAGGATATGAATCAAATACTTTTGATGGAATGATGTTGTATTTTCCTGCGTATATCTTTCCTGTGGTTCCGTCGATTGTTATTTCAGATTTTGTCATTAATCCATTGAGTAATTCCCCTTGATCTAGGAGTGGGAGGTCTTCTTCAACAACAAGTTGTTCTGAAGCCAGTATTGGCATTCCTGACAACAGCAGGTCTATTGTGTAATGGTTGACTTCTGAAACTTTTTTTAATATGATGCCTGAGAATCCTTTTGCTTCTTTTAGCTCGCTTAATTTTAATTTTGTGAGGTCTTCAACATATAATATTACTGATTCGCCTTTTCGTTTAGCTCGTGCGGCTTCTTCCATCTGGTTGAAATGGCTTGTGTGAGCGTATAATCTTCCTGACGCCGCGCCCGGGAATATTGGTTTTCCAGTGTATACTGGCTCTGGTATTTTTTCTCCGAAATCTATTTTTGAGCTTAGGAGTCCTTCAAGTTCTCTTGGGTGTACTGATAGTAATTCTCTGTACTCGTGATACATCTTTTTCTCAAGGTTTATCTCTTCAGTGTATCTGGGTCTTTTTTCCTCATCTCCTATTCTTCTTTTGAATAGTTCCCAGGCATCGTTTATTTTTCGGACTAATGCGGGATTTGTTGGGTCTCTTAGAAGGAGTACGTTTTCGTGTCCGTCTTTTAGTGTTTCTGCATCTTCTATTTGTGTTTTGTTTGAGTTGTATCCTATTACGAATATTGTTGAGGGGTTTCTTCTTAGGAATAGCTGGAATTTCAGGTAATTTTTCTCTCTTAATTTTTCATCAGAGGCGTCTTCCGTCATTTCTATGTAAACAATGTTTGGCTTCCATCCTTTGTTGAGTTTTCTTGCCTCTCTGACTGCGATATTTCCAAAATAGCTTGAGCCTCTGAACTCGCCTCCTACATGGACGTTCATTGTATTTAGTCCCATGTTTGTTTGGAGTTCCTGCATGTATCTTAAAGAGTTATTTCTTCTGCCTAAAAACAAAACATATGGCATTTTTTTGCGTGCAAGTGCGAACGCTTCTCTTTTTCCTGATGCGTCATAAACGTGTCTTGTCAGGAATGCAGCATGGAGTGAATTGTTTACTCTTTCTATTGCAGATAGGAGTTTTATGTCTTCTGTTGGTTTTTTGTCATCTGATGTTTCTTCTACTATTTCTGATAGGTCGTTTAGGAGGTATTGTTCCATGTCTATTCCTATGTAGTCGAACAAGCCGTCGTGAAGTATTCTGTCTAATTCGTGCTGTCTCCAGAATTTTGTGGGTTTTACGTATATTATCGGCGCTCTTTTGCTTTGCTCCAGCACTTTTGATAATCCTGGCTCCATTCCGCCTGCCTCGGCTTTTGCTGGATCGCCGAGGAATACTATTGCGCTTTTTGATAAATCGTATGCTTTTACTACTGATTCGAGCTCTTTGAAGCTTAGCGGTATTAATGAGAAGTATGTGTCTGTGCTGTCTGATAATAGTGAAAATCTTTCTGCGTGTGCTTTTTCATTGCTCACTACTAGTACAGGTGCTGCTTGTTCTGCTTTGCAGAGTGCTTTTGTTAGTGAGTGCATGTCTTGTGAGTATAGCGGAATGTTATTTGCTTTTCTTCCTTCTGTGCTTAGTATTGGGAGTTTGTATTCGTATATGGGTAATATGTCTGCGCTTTTTTTGTTAGTGTCAAGTACGAAAACATCTGCTCTGTTTACATCTAAAAATTCATGTACTTGTTTAGGTGTGAGAACTGTCAGTCTGTGTTTTGATCTTCTTACTGTTTCAACAAGTTCGTCAAGGCTTCCTGCTTTTGTGCTTACTCCAACAATATCTAGTTCCGGCAGGTGTGATGCAAGCCATGGCACGTCATTTATTCCTCTTTTTTCTCCTGATAATAGAAAACCTCTTTCATCTCTGAATCCTACATCATCAAGGAAAATTTCTGCCGAGCTTCTTTTTCTTCTTTTGTTTGACATTTTTGTTGTACTGGATAGAGCACACTCTCTAAGAGATTGTAGCCCCCCAACGTTCTACTCTGTAGTGATGACTTTTCCTACATTTATAAATCTTTCGAATATAAGGGGTTTGGGGCGACGAGGGTGCTGACAGCAACCTTTAAAAAGCAGTTTCTGATTTGTATGTTGTATGCCGACTGAAAAGGAGCTTATCGGTGAGCGTTTGAAAAAAAGGGAGGAGTTGTTGAAGTTAGGCATTAACCCGTATCCTTACAAGTTTTCTCCTACTCATCACTCTGTTGAGATTCTTGATAAGTTTAAGGGTTTGAAGGATGATGAGAAGGCTAAGGAGGTTGTCAGGGTTGCTGGCAGGATTATGGCTTTTAGGCGTATGGGCAAGGCTTCTTTTATGCATATTCTTGACCAGTCTGGTAAGATTCAGGCTTTTTTCAGGGTTGATGATTTGAAGAATTATGATGCTTTGAAGCTTTTTGATATTGGTGACTGGATTGGTGTTGAGGGTGTTGTTTTCAAGACCAAGACTGGCGAGGTTTCTGTCTGGGCTCAGAGTTTTGAGATGTTGTGCAAGGCTGTTCGGCCTTTGCCTGAGAAGTGGCATGGTTTGAAGGATGTTGAGCAGCGTTACAGGAAGCGTTATCTTGATCTGGCTATGAATCCTGAGGTTAGGGATACTTTTGTGAAGTATACCAAAATTGTTGATGCTATCAGGAATATTTTGAACAGCCGGAATTTTTTGGAGGTTCATACTCCTATCCTTCAGCCGATTTATGGCGGTGCTAATGCTAAGCCGTTTAAGACTCATTTGAATGCTTTGAAGATGGATGTTTTCCTGCGTATTTCTGATGAGTTGTATTTGAAGCGTTTGCTTGTTGGCGGTTTTGAGAGGGTTTACGAGTTTGCCAAGGATTTCCGCAATGAGGATATTGACAGGACTCATAATCCTGAGTTTACTCAGATTGAGATTTACCAGGCTTTTGCTGATTTTAATGATATGAAAGAGCTTGTTATGGACTTGTATATTGCTGCTGCCAAGGCTGTTCATGGTTCTACTAAGTTTGAGTATCAGGGTCATGTTATTGATGTGAAGAAGCCTTGGCCGTCTTTTACCATGGCTGAGGCTTTGTTGAAGTTTGCAGGTATTGATGTTGACAAGCTCTCTTTGGATGATATGAACAGGCTTTGTGTTGAGCATGCTGTTGAGGTTGCTGCCAATCCTTCGAAGGGTTTGTTGATTCAGGCTTTGTTTGAGGAGCTTGTTGAGAAAAAGCTTATCCAGCCGACTTTTATCACTCATCATCCTATTGAGAGCACTCCTTTGTGCAAGTCTTGCCGTGAGCCTCATATGAATGAGCATTATTGTGAGCGTTTTGAGCCTTTTATTGCTGGCATGGAGATTGCTAATGCTTATTCTGAGTTGAATGATCCTGTTCAGCAGAGGAAGTTGTTGGAGGCTCAGGCTGAGCAGTTGCGCTCTGGTTCTGAGGAGGCTCACCCGATGGATGAGGATTTTGTTGAGGCTATTGAGTATGGCATGCCGCCTACTGGTGGCGTTGGTATCGGTATTGACAGGATGGTGATGATTATTACTAATAATCCAAGTATTCGGGATGTTTTGTTTTTCCCGTTCATGGGGAAGAAATGAAAACTATTATCGGTCTTACAGCGCGTGTTGTACTTTTTGGCAGGAAAGGTAAGAAAGAGGTTGTTGCCAGGATTGATACCGGGGCTACTAAGAGCAGTATGGATAAGGCTTTGGCTAAGGAGCTTGATATTGGTCCTGAGCTTAAGCAGGCCAAGGTTAAGAGCGCGCACGGTGTTCGTTACAGGCCTGTTGTTATGGCTGATGTTATGATTGCAGGCGAACTGGTACAGGCTGAGTTTACTCTTGCTGAGCGTGAGCATATGAAGTATAGGATGTTGATTGGTCAGAATATTTTGAAGAAGGGTTTTTTGATTGACCCTTCTAAGGGGGTGGATTGAGATGAGGGCTGGTTTGATTTCGTTGGGGAGTATTTCTTCGCGTTGGCTTATTGATGCTATGAAGAAGCGTTTTGATGTTGTCGATCATATTGATATTCAGGATTTGGAGGTTTCTCTTGGTCAGAAAAAGGCTCAGGTAATGTACAAGGGCAAGCCCTTGCCGAAATATGATTGCATTTATGCTCGCGGCAGTTTTAGGTATGCTGTTTTGTTGCGTGCTATTACTACTTTGTTGCAGGCTGAAACTTATAGTCCTTTGAGGACTTCTAGTTTTACTATTGGCCATGATAAGATTCTGTCTCATTTGAAGTTTCAGGAGTATGGCGTTCCCCAGCCTACTACGTATATTGCTGCTACTGCTGATGCTGGTAAGAAGATTGCGAAGAAGATTCCTTTTCCTGTGATTATGAAGCTGCCTGCCGGCACTCATGGCAAGGGTGTTATGCTTGCTGATAGTCCTGAGGGCGCGAGTTCTATGATTGATGCTCTTGCGATGTTGAAGCAGCCTTTTTTGATGCAGGAGTTTATTGATACTGATGGCCGTGATTTGAGGCTTATTGTTGTTGGCGATAAGATTGCTGCTGCGATGAGGCGTGTTGCTGCCAAGGGTGAGCAGCGTGCTAATATTCATTCTGGCGGGCATGGTGAGAAGGTTTTGGTTGATGATAAGACCAGAAAGGCTGCTATTCTGGCTGCGCGTGCAACTGGCTGCGAGATTTGTGCTGTTGATGTTCTGCCCAGTATTAAGGGCCCTCTTGTTTTGGAGGTTAATTTGTCGCCTGGCTTGCAGGGTATTACCAAGTGTACTAAGATTGATGTTGCTGATATTATTGCTGAGTTCTTGTTTGCCAAGACTAAGGAGTTTAGGGAGCGTGGCAAGGAGGAGATTTTGAAGGAGCTTGGTGCCGAGCACGAGATTCTTGGTCCTTTGGACTTCAGGGGCAACAGGATTTTGCTGCCTGAGGTTGTTTCTATGGCTTCTAAGATTAAGGAGCGCGAGGAAGTTAATATTAAAGTGAAGAAGGGTTTTGTTGAAATAACTAAGGTTGAGAAGGAGAAGAAATAATATTCTGCAGACGATAAGAGTTTATATACAATTAATTATTTTCTGATTTTATGATAGTTTTGGGCGTAGTTTATGACGATAAAGGAAAAGTGTTGTACAAGGGAGACCGCAGCATAGCCGAGGAAACTGCCAGAACAGCTGCAGGAAGAACTCGTTATGTGATGTATCACAGAATCAACGATAGTATTGCTGTTAATGATCATCTCTTTGAAGGTGGAAAAATAATTGATAAAAAGTTTCATTACATGCCAATTAGTGAAATAGAAGTTCTTATCGATGTTGCACAGAAGTTAATAAGGGTAAGCCTTGAAACAAGCAGAAAGTAATTCTTCTTACTAACCAGTAGTAACAATTAGAAAAGTTTATATATTGATTCAAAAGTAAAATAATAAAGATGACAGTAAAAACCGAATACACCAGGCACAGCGCAGAGTTTTCTTATGATACCCAGTATCCAGATTGGGAGAAACTAGGATTTGTGCCTGGAGAGAGCGTTTATGTTGGGCAAGGAAAAGGAGGACTTTCAATTTCCGGAAATCCTTTGCAAAGTGATGGATTCAGCTTTTGTAGCGCTTTAATAATTAAGAATACACAAACACTGGATGCTGCTCTTTTCCACATAGATTCTATTGATCTTAACTATCCAAAACAAACGTCTGTGATTAGAAGGCTGGTTAAGCGTTTTGTTTCTAGCCTAGATTTGAGCAGCGTTGAAACAGAAAGGTTATGCACTCTGATATCCGCCGCTACAAGATATTGGAATCCTGCCTCTTTATCTGATAATTATTATTATAGCAGCGAAGAAAAAAATAGTTTAATTGATAGAATGACTGAACTGAATAAGGACGGCATAATCCGGGCCTGCTATGTTCTTGGTGATATTAGCAGAGATGTTAAATTTAGAGTTGCTGAAGGGTTGTTTAAGTATTTGGGAATTGATAATATCAAAGATATCTTAGTTGATACAGGGCGAGTTGGTTGGGATATTGGTTTCAAGCCTAGAGAATCAAAGGTATTGGTAAATTCAAGAAAACAGCACAAAGTTTTGAGTTATTCGTTTTAAAATGTCAGATAAAAAATTAGTCCAGGCAATTACTGATGCTGATTTGCCTTTGGAATTGGTTGATATAAGTTTGTTTGATAGTTTAAAAACCAGAAGATTTGTTAATGTAAAACCGCGGATGTTAAAATCATCTAATAATCTGTTAGTTTCTGAATATTTTTCAAAATGTCAGGGAGTCTGTTTTGTGGATGACTATAGAAGGGTTGGCGCGATTGCTCATAATATTCCATCTGAGGATCCTAACTATACTCTTACTGGAAGATGGTCTGGCAGTGATCCTAATTTAGAAGATCCAAGAATTATCTTTGACGACATGACAAAAGTAATGGCAGTTCATGTTTATCATGAATGGAAACATGAATGGCCTGAAGTGTGGGTTGAAGGTGCTCTTCAGCGAATTGGTATTGAAAGAGTGGTTCATATTCCTATTAAATCAAAAACAAGACAAATGAAATTCTGGAGGCATATTGTTCACGATGTTAAAGACAGTTCTGTTTATGTTTTTCCTGTTGATTTTGAGAATGGTATCAGGTTCAGACCTGAACTCTATGACTTAATTGCTGATTATTCTGCATTTAATGTTAAAGAAAAGAAAGTTTGAAGTTTACAACAATATTTCTCCTTTGTCTAAGTCGTAGACTTCTTTTGGTGTGACTATTATCGCGTTTTTGACTGTGTATTCTTTTGTTTTTTCTTTGGCTATGTCAAAGTACTTGCCTTGTGGTTGTATTTCGACTGTTCCCTTGAGTCTTAGATATCCTGCTACGATGCAGATGTTTGGGTTTTCTTTCAGGTTTTTGTTTGTTGTCTGCATCTGGCAGTCTGCTATGAGTAGTTTGCCGTCATGGAAGCCTAAAGAAATTGCTATGTTTGCGTTTGGTTTGTCTTTATGGCTTGTTGCTAGGATTAGTTCTTTGCCTTGTTTGAAGTTTTCTTGCCAGTTTAGCATTCGCCTGTTTCTGATTTTGTTATTGTTCCGCCGCAGTT
>JAHWHB010000058.1 GCA_019323575.1 Candidatus Woesearchaeota archaeon | reverse complement strand
GGTCATCCTTTGTGCAAGGAATTGCTGACTGAGATGGAGAAGGACCTGAAGAAGTACAGCAAGAAGCTTGAAGAGGCTATTGTTGGCTTGGCTAAGGAAGACAAGTTTGGCTTTTGTGATAAGTGCTGAATAGATATTTTTTTATATTACTTCTTTTTTGTTTTTGCTATTAAAAGTTGGGGTGATTGTTTTGAACGAAGGAACTGACGGTTTTAGTTTTAAAATTCAGCACGCATGGCAAAAGGCCGGCGAACCGCCTGCGCCTTCTTTCCAGGACCGTATTTCTATTGTTGATGGTGTTCCTGGTTTAAGAGCTGTTTTGTCTGATGGTGCTATTACCGATATCACGGGTCAGGAAAGGCAGTGTCGTGATTGGAACGATTGGGGTCTTGTTCAGTCTGTTTTTGGTATTATTAACACTGACTTGGCTGGTCAGAATAGAAGGCTAAGCATGAGGGATACCAAGTCATTGCCTAAAGGTTTTTCTTACGAGACTGTTTCTCGTTACTATATGGCCGAAAGGCCTCCTGTTTGATTTCTTCTTCTTTCTTTATTTGCTTTAAGAACTGTTTAATGTCTTCTTCTGTTTCTATGAATGTTTTTTTCATCAGAATAGTGAGTTGCGAGGGGGCATCGTGGGGCCCCCGTCGCATCTCGTGGATGGTGGCTTTGCTCTTTATACTATATGGCCCCTATTAAATAACTCCTAGAAACAATGTGAAACAAGATGAAACAACTTATTTTTGCTTCAAAGTTATCTTATTGGTGTTTCCGTATATTGTCTTGGTTATTACTCCTCTTTCTTCCAGGTTTCTTATTATCCTGCTGACTTTTGCTTTTGAGAATCCTGTTGCCTGTTGTATTTGTTTTTGCCAGACCTCTCCATTTTCTTTAAGGAAGTTGACCACTTTTTGCTCGTTGTCTATTAGTGTCGGCACTATTGCTGGTTTCTTTTTTGCTGGTTTTGTTTTTTGCGGTTTTATTCTCTTTCTTAGGATGTAATATGTTGTTCCTGCTGATGCTGTTATTATTCCTAGTATTAGCAGCACCCATCCTGCTGGGAAGCCTCCTCCTACTACCTGTCTTGATATTACTGAGATTGGTATTTCCTGTCCTTTTTGCTCCCAGTATAGTATGATTCTTTGCCCGTCTGAGTATGTTTCTTTTGGTTTCGGGCTTATGTAGAAGCTTTCGTCTTTTCCTTTCTCTCTTGGTATTATGTAGCCTATTGGGAGTTTTAGTGTGATTTCTTGTTTTTCTGCAGGGTATGGCAGCCTGTCTGTGTATCTTATTATTGTGTTGTCTCCTGATTCTGCTATTGGATAGTATGTTTCATAGGTTATGTTTACTGCGTGTGTTCCGTTTTTTACTGCCCCGCATCTTATGTATTCTGCTTGCACCAGGCAGTTTGTTTTGTTGCCGTCTATTTTCACTTCTATGTCGTGTGCTTGTTGTGTTAGGATTAGTGTGAGGTTTCCTATGTCTTCTTTTGGTGTTAAGTTTATGTTTGCTTCTATTAGTGCTTTGTTTCCTTCTATTGTTAGTGTTGTTTCAGCTGTTTCAATGTTAGTGGCTAGCACTATGGGTAACAGTAATAGCGCGACCACCCACGCTTGTTTCATGTTGTTTCACTGTGTGAAATGCTCTATTTAAAACTTGCCAAAATCTTTATATATATGTTTGAGACTCGGTGTTGTATGCGTGGATGGATTTTATTGCTCATTGTATTGTCAGCCAGCGCGTTTGCTGCTGATCTTTGTACTGATACTGATAATGGGGGCTCTCATAGGACTGATGAGGCTTTGAAGACTAAGGGTGATGTTAAGTACGGCATTACCACTTTGACTGATACCTGTTTAAGCTCTCCTGATGGTGTTTCTACTAATGCGAGCAAGTGGTTAAAAGAGTATTATTGCCGTTTGGACAAGAGGGAATCCGAGGTTTATGATTGTACTTCTCTTGGTTTTTCTGGCTGTGAGACTGGCGCTTGTGTTGGCACTCCTACTACAACCACTACTAATACTACTAATACAACTACTACCACTCAGACGACTGCTTCGTGTGGTGATAAGATTGTTGAGAAGTCCAAGGGTGAGGAGTGCGACCCTCCTAACAGTATTTGTTTTGGCCGTTCTACTGCTGAGTATGGCACCTGTCAGGCTGATTGTACCTGCAAGATTTCTGCTGCTGCTTTGAAGAATATTGAAGAGCAGCCTGCTGTTTGCGGTGATGATTTCAAGCATCCTCAGGAGGAGTGTGAAGAGGATGATGATTGCAGTTCTGGTTATCTTTGCAGTTCTTGTAAGTGTGTTAAGCAGCTTACTCAAGAGGAGATTGAGGCTATGAAGAAGTCTGCTGTCAAGGAGGAAGAGCCTAAGGTTGAGGAGAAGAAGGCTGAGCTTCCTGAGATTAACCTGACCGGCACTAATTTTTCAGATGAGCCTGCTATCAAGGCTACTTCTAGTATTGCTAATTTCTTCAAAAAGATTTTTGGCTGGATTGGCGCTTTGTTTAGTTAGACTGTTAAGTCGTTGAACCTTCTGTAGTCTATTCCTGCTTCTTCTGCTGCTTTTAGGATTGGTTCTGCCTGTATTTGTATCTCTCTGCACATGTTGTCCAGTATTCTCAGGCCTGGTATTCTTCCTGCCGCATATGCTATTGGTGCTGT
>JAHWHB010000057.1 GCA_019323575.1 Candidatus Woesearchaeota archaeon | reverse complement strand
GTAAAATCAAAAAAACACAAAAAACTAGTCTGCCCGTACCTAAACGAAAACACACATTTATGCAAAATCTACAAAAAAAGGCCATTGGACTGCAAAATATGGCCATTACTCTTCATGTACAGCAAAAACAAAGACAAAATACTATTAGCGTGCTGGGACAAGGACGCCTGCCCAAGAACAGACAAAATGAACAGAAAAGAATACGTTAAATACCTCAAAGAACAACAAAAAGAAATCTCAAAAATAAACATACCCGCATTTCTCAAAAAACACCCAGAATACATCTGGAACTACGAAAAATACACGTTCAAAGTCAAAGAACTCAGCCGAACAACCAAAGCCTGACACCAAGATAGACCAAATAAAGCAGGATCAAAATAACAGCCTCCTTCTTCGTCAACCTTCTATCATCCCAGAACAAGAAGAAAACAGCAAGAGTAATCAGCAACAAAGCAGGCAAATCATACAACAAAACACGCTCAGGAACAAGAAAACCAGTAATAACAGCCCCAGCGCCAAGAGAGAACAACAAATCACAAATATTACTGCCAATAAGATTGCCCACAGACATGGCAACCTCTCCCTTCCTCAAAGCAGCAATACTAACAGCAAGCTCAGGAAGACCAGTGCCAAGACCAATAATAAAAATACCAACAAAAGTCTGGGTAACACCCCAAGCAGAAGCCAAAGCAATACCATTCTTAACAACATAATTACTCGCAAAAGCAACAAGAAGCAAACCGCCAACAAGACGCAAAGCATCCAAAACAAGATGAAGCTCAGGAGGCCTGCCGACAACCTTCTTATGAATCTTCTCCTCAATGGAAATAAAGAAGAGATAAACCAAGTAAATAAGAATCATAACATAACCCTCAAAAACAGTAAACTTGCCATCCAAGCTCATAATAACAAGCAAAAGAATAGAGGCAAAAAGCATCACAGCATCACGCAGCAAACGCTTCCTTGAAACATACAAAACCCCAAAAAGACCAATAAGCCCCAAAATAATCGTCAACTGGTTAGCAGCACTACCCACAATATTACCAATAACAATGCCAGAAGTCTCCAAACCAGCCAAACGGTCAATACCGCCGGCAACACCAACAGCAAGCTCAGGAACACTGGTACCGATAGACAGAATCGTCAAACCAATAAAACCGCCGGAAAGACGAAAATGACGCGCAACGTTCTTAGCACCATTAATAGCAAGATTAGAACCAAGCCACAAGCCAATCAAGCCCGCAACAAGCAAAAAAATCTCCTTATACATATCAAACCTCTTTTACAGAACAAATAAATTACAATATTAAAAAACTTGTGCTAACAACTCACTATAAGTTTTCAACTCCCTATTAGCCCTTACCTTCTCAATGCTGTCAAGAATATATGAAAAAACCTCCTCATTCCTGATGTCAGGAGGGTGAATGCCAAAACGAATAGTCTCAGCCTGCTCACAATTAGTAACAACATAAGCCAAAAACCTAGTAAAGTAATCAGCAAACTTACTTCTCGGCTCAAAACAAAGCTCCCTAGACATATGAATTTCACCAGTCTTCAAGTTCGTAATAGGAACCATTGAAAACCTGCCAAAAAGATTCCACGCAGAAGCAACCATATAATAATCAAAAAATCCAGAATCCCTAACAGCACGCTCAGAAGCAGAATTAACCTGCCACCAAGGAGGAACACAACCAAGAGTCAAAATATCAACATCTTTGTGCTGCAAAATCTCCTGACCCCTCTCAAGCAATGCAAGAGACTGCCTGTAGCCAGGAAGCTGAAGCTCAGCCATACCAACAGCCACCTGCTCACCAATCAACCAGTCATAACCACTCTTATATCTCAGCCCTTTAGGCTTCTTATGATGGCAGCCGTGCTGGGCAAACTCGCAATCAAGACTCTTCAGCCAATCAGCAAATTCAGGATGCCTATCAAGACTATACGCGCCATCATAATTCAAACCCCAATCAGGAACAACAAGAAGATTCATCCTATCAACACCAACAGCGTGCAGCCTTCTGACAATCTCTTCCAGCTCCTCCTGAAAAAAAGGAGAGACATCATGCAAAGTAACAACAAGATTCTGACACATATGTAACTACTGTGTAGAAGTTACTTATAAAGGTTTCTCAACGAGGCTTAACAACAGAATAAGTGCCTGTTTTAGCCCTCTCAGAATCCAAGAACCTGATATCATCGACCAAACCAGCAGAATCAAGCCTCAACTCAACACCAGTAGTCTTTGCATCAGGAGCATAGACAATCCTTCCAGGAAGATTAAAAGCAAAATGATTAGCAATATTCACAGCATTATTCCTGCCTGCACCAGTAGAACAACTATACAAAACAACCCTGCCAGACTCAGACACCATAGGCTCAAAAGAGCGGATAACACTAGAATCAGACAAATCAAGGACCTGATCTTCTGCTTTACCACCGAGACCAACACCTGAAGGAGAACCATGACCGGCCAAAACAAGCAAATCAGCCTTCCTGCCAGCAACAGAACGCGCTTTAGCAAGAGCATCAAAAGGACCAGACTCAGAGGCAACAGAATAAACCATCAACCTATAACCAGATGAAAGAGTCTTCAGAGTATCATAAAAATTACCAAGAGAGAAAGTATCAAAAGCAATTTCAGCACCCTCCCTGCCAACACAAACAACAGCCAAAGGCTTATCCTTCCTATAATCAGGATCAGCATTCTTCAACAACTCCTCAATCAAAGATTCATCACCATCATTCTTTTGCAGACGGGAAAACTGCAAAATGCCGTAATGCTCATGAAGCGCAAGAATCTTATCAACAAAACCAGAATCCAAACCATTCCTGCGATAACCAAAAGCTTCAAGACCACGAGAAATCTCAAGCTCACCTCTGTCAGCTAAAGTGCGGATATATCTTAAAAGAAGCTCACTTCTCTCACCAACATTTGATATCGGACCTGAAGAAAAGAGAACTTTTACAGCATCGCCTACAATATCCTTGTCAATCTTCAAAACAGACTTTGCATAATCTTCAAGCAAGCTGGTGAAAGAACTAAATGCAGTCAAATCCTTTAAAGTTCCATAAACCCCTGCAAGCTGTTCAGCAGGAACATCATCAATATCACAACCGGCCTTTACCATCCTACTGTAAAAATCAGCAACCAGTTTTATCAATTCAGGATTTTTACAAGCGGACTGACAATCAAACCTGCTCGACAAGGAATGACCAAAATTAAACGCCAAAAAGGGAAGCCTTGTCAAATCATACAAACTAATCTCATCTTCTTTCCTAGAAATTTCAACAGCAGCATCCATAATAATCTGCAAGGTCTCATTGCTAAAATAATCAGCATGCATACCAGAAATAATCTCC
>JAHWHB010000010.1 GCA_019323575.1 Candidatus Woesearchaeota archaeon | reverse complement strand
TGTTTAATGCCAGGCCTACTTGTACGCCTAAGAGCGCCCTGTCTGCCACTCCGTCTTTTAGCGCTACGCTTAACCTGTTCACTTCGTATCCGCCTTGTAGTTTTGCGAACAGTTCTGCTTGTTCTGTCTGTATTAGGTAAGCTGCCAATCCTGCAAGTCCTGATAAAGAACCAATTTCTAGGTCTGGTCCGAGATCGTCTGGAAATTTTACCCAGCTTGCGGCAGTGTCGCCTGATATTCTGAATCTGTCTAGTTTTAATGTTGCGTTTGCGTCTGTGAATATTCCTTCGCTTGATGTCTCTCTTCTTGTTGTCCAGCTGCCTGTTGTTCCTGCTCTGGCATAACCATCTATATAGCGATTAAGTTCTGAGAAGAATTTTTTGTCAGATAATTGTGCTATTATTGATGTTTCTCTTTTCGGAGCTATCCATTCATCATAATCCTTTGCCTGCGCTTCCTGGGCAAAGAAAAGTGCTGCTGCGCCTGCAGTTGTCAATGCGCATATTTTTGCTTTTGAAGAAATGTTTGATAATGCATTTTTTATTCTTTGAGCAAGTGTCATTGTATCCCCCCGACATTCATTTATCAAGGGTGTTCGCTTGGATATTTAAAACTTTCGTCTCGTAACTATTCTTCAGTAGCAACGGAAGTGTTGTTTGTTTGCCAGTAAGCTTTTTATAATGCTGGCTGGTTTTGCTGTTTCATGGAACATTCAGGGGTGTGGAATAAAGTCAGGCACGCGTGGGGTTTTGTTGAAAAGCACGCTTTGCTTTTTGCTTTGCTTGGTGTTCTTGTTTTGCAGTTTGTTCCTAATGGTGATGGTACTTATCCTTGGGGCGGCATTTGGATGCGTATGCAGGTTAAGGAGTTTAAAACTGCTGATTCTGCTGCAGAGTCTGCTGTTGAGAATTTCTTGAACCAGCAGGTTAGTGCTCAGGTGCAGCAGAACTATCCTAATCTTCCTGAAGGTAATCGTCAGAAGGTTGTTGATGATTTGAAGAAAAAGTTTAGGGAGGAAAACAAAGAACAGTTGGACATTGAAAGCAAGAAGCTCGCTGATGAAATTCGTGATCATTATTCTTACGAGGCGGATGGTGAGAAGTTTTTGTACATGCCTGACATTGATCCTTATTATTATTTGAGATTTGCAAGGAATATTGTTGAAACTGGGCATTCTTATGATGTTTTGAAAGACGGCGTCCCATGGGATAATCACATGATTGCTCCTGTTGGCGCCCCTGCAGATAGGACCTGGCATGCTCCTATGCTTGCTTTGATTTATCGTATTCATTCTTCTTTTGCAAACACCACTTTGATGAATTCTGCTTGTTATTTCCCGATTATTTTCATATTTTTGTCTTTGATTTTTGTGTTTTTGATTGCGTATCGTGTTTCTGGTCCTATCGGCGGTATTTTTGCTACCACTATGCTGGCTATTTTGCCTGCTGTTATGGGCAGGACTCCTTGGGGCCATGCTGATACTGATGCTTACAATATTTTCTTTCCTTGTTTGATTGTTTGGTTGTTGTTTGAGGCTTTGTCTTCTAAGTCTTCTAAGAAGCAGTTGATTTTTGGTGGGTTTGCTGGCTTGGCTTTTGGCTTGTTTTCTAATTTCTGGGGCGCCTGGTGGTATTTGTTTGATTTTGTCGGCGGTGCTTTTGTAATTGCTATTTTGGCTGATGTTATTATGCATCGTAATTTATTGAAAGAAGGATTCAAGCGTTACTGGCATCATTCTAGCACTAAAAAGTTTGTTTATGTCGGTGCTTCTTTGTTTGTTGTTTCTGCAATCTTCTGCTCATTTACTATTGGTTTTTCAGGATTTTATTATGGTGCATTCAAAGCCGCCATCCAGTCTACGGCTTTGAAAGAGGCAGCCACACCTGGCTTGTGGCCTAATACTTTGACTACTGTTGCTGAGCTTAATCCTGGCTCTATTGATGCTGTTATTGGAGCTGTCGGTGGCAGGCTTATCTTTTTGATTGGTGTTCTTGGTATTATCTTGTTGTTGATTAAGAAAGAGGACCATAAATATGATTTGACATACAGCGCCTTGCTTGCTATCTGGTTTGTTGGAACTATGTACATGTCAATTAAGGGCGTTCGTTTCATTCTGCTTATTGGTCCTGCCTTTGCTGTTGCATTCGGCGCGGGCGCTGGTTTGTTATACAGAATGTTATCAAATTATGGCGAGAAAAATTTGAGAATTAACAAGATTATTACTGGGGTTTTGGTTGTTGTTATTCTTGGTCTTGTTATTATGAATCCTACTAAAGCAGGCTCTCACATGGTTAAGGAGTCCTATAACAGCGTTGTTAGTGATGTTCCTTTGGTTAATGATGCTTGGTGGAATTCTTTGACCAAGATTAAGGACAATAGTCAGCCTGACGCGATTATTAATTCTTGGTGGGATTTTGGTCATCATTTCAAGTATATTGCTGATCGCGCGGTTTCATTTGACGGTGCGTCTCAGACTTTGCCTCATGCTCATTGGGTTGGTCGTGTTTTGCAGACTGATGATGAGGAAGAGGCTGTTGCTATTTTGCGCATGCTTGACTGTGGCGCATATACTGCTTATGATGTTGCTTTTGAGACTTTGAAAGATCCTTTGTTGTCTGTTAAATTTGTTAAAAAAATTATTATGATGGATAAGGATTTAGCAAGAGCGGCTGTTAAGGAGGCCGGGGTTTCTGAAAGGATTCTTGATCTGACTCATTGTGAGCCTCCTGAGGATTTCTTTATTGCTTCTGCTGATATGATTGGCAAGGCTGGTGTTTGGAGTCATTTTGGTTTGTGGGATTTTGATCGCGCAGAGGTTTGGTTAAAGTGGAAGAACTTGCCTGAGTCTAAAGCAGTTCCTCAGATGTCCGAGCGCTTTAACGTTTCTGAGAAAGATGCTGAGAGTTTGTATAATGCTGCTACAAATCTTGGTTCCCAGGAATCAGCTAATGCTTGGATTAGTCCTTGGCCTAGTTATGCATTCCAAGAGCCCGCTGGCTGTTCTGCTTCTGGCGATGCTTTGACTTGCGGTAATATTGTTATCAATATGTCTAGTCAGACCGCTCAGCTGAAAGTGAGCAAGGGAATCGCGAATATTGGCAAGATTGTTTTGTATGACAAGAAGGGAGAGAAGAAGGTTTTGTCTCCTGGCGGTTCTGATCTCGCTGTTGTTTTGTGGCCTTCTGGAAGCGGCACTAGTGCTATTGCTGGCAGTGACACGCTTGTTGATAGTATTTTTACTCGTATGTTTTTCATGAATGGTCTTGGTTTGAAGTACTTTAGGCCTTTTGATTCTCAAAGACAGCTTTTTGGTGGTATGATTTATGTTTACAAGGTTGATTGGAATGGCGAGTCTCCTTACATTCCTTCTGACCTAATGCCTAAGGAGTCTGTTGAGTCTGGTGCTCGTGTTTCTTTGAATTATATTGGTTGGACTGATGAGGGCGTGTTTGATTCTAGTATTGTTGACTGGAAGGAGAATAATGTTTCTCAGTATGCCGGCTTTGATAATTTTGAAACTAAGCCTTTGTCTGTTGTGATTGGTCAGGGTGCTTTGATTCCTGGTTTTGAAAAGCAGATTGCTGGTATGAAAGCGGGCGATACTAAGACTATTAAAGTTCCTCCTGAAGAGGCTTATGGTACTGATCCTGAGAAGCATCCTTTGGGCAATAAGACTTTGAATTTTAAGGTTAAAGTTGTGTCGATTGAATAGTTCTAAAGCTTTATAAACCTGTAATGCTGGCTTTTCTTCATGGATGTTTGGATTGTTATTGCTGCTT
>JAHWHB010000056.1 GCA_019323575.1 Candidatus Woesearchaeota archaeon | reverse complement strand
AGAGTAGAAGTAAAAAACATAACAGGATTCAAAGAAATAGAAAGAGCACTAAACTACGAAGTGCAAAGACAAAAACAACAAGACGTAAAAAAAGAGACAAGAGGATGGGACGCAGAAAAAGGAATAACATACTCAATGAGAACAAAAGAAGAAGAGGAAGACTACGGCTACATAGCAGAAACGGATCTTCCTCTGTTTGAGATATCACAAGAATGGATTAGAAAAGTACAGGAAACAATACCAGAACTAGCAGAACAAAGAGCAATAAGATGGATAAAAGAATGGAAAATAGACGAAGACGACGCAAGAATCATAGCAGCAGACCTAGACGTGGCAGTATTGTTTGAAGAAATAGCAAAAGAAGTAGACCCGGTATTCACAGCGAGATGGACGAGAAGAGAACTTCTGCGATTATTGAATGACAAGAAAAAAGAGCTACGCGAAACAGCATTCAACAAAGAAGGACTGACAGAACTATTCAAAATGCTAGTAGACAAAAAAATAACAGACAGAATAGGACAAAGAATAATAGAACAACTAGCAGAAAAGAAATTCAGCCCAACAGCGTACGTCAAAGAACAAAAACTAGAAATGGTAGCAGGAGAAGACATCCTGAAAAAAGCCTGCGAAAAAGCAATAGCAGAAAACCAAAAAGCAGTAGACGATTACAAAAAAGGAGAAGAAAAAGCACTGCAATTCATAATCGGACAAGTCATGAAAGCAACAAAAGGAACAGCAGCACCAAACGTGGTAAAAGAATTACTGAAAGGACTACTAAAATAATCAGGAAACTTTTTATACAAAACAACAATACTAACCCACATGTTAAAAGTAGGTGAACCATCTCCAGCAGCACGAATATACGCGTGCACAAAATGCGGAAACCTAAAAGCACTTCTAGTAGGAGAACTAGCACCGCTCTGTGAAAACTGCGCAAAAAAAGGAAAAGAACAGCAATGGAAACCAACATCAAAAGAAATCATAGTCAGATCAAGAAACATCGCAGCAGAAATAGAAAGGAAAAAAAACTGGCTTGACAGAACAGCAGACAAAGCAGTAGAACTCTTCTCAACACCACTCCTAGTAATCCTCCACGTAATCTGGTTCGCAGTATGGATACTAATGAACACAGGAAAAATACCAGGAGGAATCTTTGACCCATTCCCCTTCGGACTACTAACAATGGTAGTCTCGCTAGAAGCAATATTCCTAGCATTCTTCATCTTAATCAGCCAGAACAGAGCAGCAGAAGCATCAGAACTAAGAGCAGAACTAGACTACCAAGTAGACGTAGCAGCAGAAAAAAGAGGACAAGAAATCCTAGCACTAGTCCACGAGCTAGCAAGAAAAAAGAAGTGATTACTCCAGCAACTTATCCAGCTCAGAAATCAACCTTAACTCAAAATCAGCAACCTTCTCACCCTCAAGCTTCTCAGCAGACATAACATGCATCAACTTCTTGGCAAGAACAACATCATCATCAGAAAACTTAAACTGAGAAGAATGCTCTTTTAGCAAAGAATCCTCAACATCCTCGACATTAGACTCCTTAACCACAACAACATCCAACTCTTTACTCGAAAAAGAATTAGTATTCTTCAAAACAACAAAAGCGCCCTTGGAATAAGCGTCGTGAAAAACATCATTCCAACTCAAATCAGAAGGCTTACCACTCTTTAAAGTGCCAGAAACACGAATAGTAACAATCGCATCACTCAAACCAACAAACTGACGCTTAAGTTCAGCCACAACCTCAGACAAACCCTTGCCCTCAGCATCAACAAAAACAGAGACAACAGGATGAACAACAACAGGAACATGAGAAACCTTGCCATCATACAAAACAAAACTGCCCTGCTTCAACTTCTCAAGCTCAGAAAAATTATTAGGAAAAACAGGACCAGGAAAAACAACATTCCTGTACTTGCCAACAGAAGCATTATCAACAACATGCACGTGACCGCCGGCATAATAATCAAAACCAGCAGGCAACAAAGAAACAGCAAAAGCATCCATGCCAGACAACTCCTTAGGCTTCAACTCAGCAACAGCAGAATGAAACAAAAACACCTTAAAACCATCCTCTTTTTCCAAATTATCACGATACAAAAGCTGATAATAACTCTTCTCCAAGCCGCCCTTCTTGCCAATCATACCAACAATCTTAGCACCAGACTTATCAACAGTAAAATTCAACTTAACACGACCATCAGAAAGCTCCTCACCACGAGCAACATTCACACAAAAACCAGCATGCTCCAGGACATCCAACATAGTCTTCCCAGAAGGAGAAAAATCATGACTACCAGCAATAAAATAAACAGGAACAGAAGCATCACTCAAACGCTTAAACTGCTCAACAGCAAGCTTCAAACTATCAATACTAGGAACAGCAGTATTAAACAAATCACCAGACAACAAAACAAAATCAACCTTCTCAGACAAACAAACATCAACAACCATGACAAAAGCCTTCATATTAGCAGAACGCAGCTTAGGATCACGCCAAGCACCAAGATGAACATCAGCAAAATGAGCAAACTTCACAACTTCAAACCCCCAAAACTCTGCCTAACCTTAATAACCTTCTTCTCCTCATACAAAACCTTAATCGGCATAGCAAAAGAAAGAAAATTACTAGTAACAACAGCCTCACCCTTATCCAAAGAAGCAATCATACGCTCATCAGAAGACAAATCCTGCGCAGCACTCTCAATAATAGCCTGACGCTCAGGCCTCAACTCAATACCCAAAATAATCTTAGTATTCAAATTAGCAAGAATCTCACGAGGAATCAAAGAAGGCAGCTGAGTAATAGCAACCAAACCAACATTAAACTTACGACCTTCACGAGCAAGCGTGGAAAAAACATTAGGACCATGCTCCAAAACATCCTTGCCAAGAACACGAGGCGCCTCCTCCAAAACAATACTAACAACAGGTCTAGACCTCATCTCATCCAAAGAATAAGTCTTATGACGCTCCAAAACCATACTCGCAATCATACTGCCAATCAAAATCTCAACATTACCATGAAAAGAACTCGTATCAATAATAACAGTCTTACCAGACTCCAAAGCATTCACAACATCAGGAACAGTACTCTTGCCGGCATGAAGATCAAAAACACCATGACAAACAATATTTTCCTCCTCAACCTCCAAACGCAACAACTGCATCAAAGTACGCTTAACAACAGCCAAAGTACCCTCATGAAAAACCTGCTTCAAAGGATGCTCCAATAAAAGAGCACTAACCCAAGAATCCCTATAAGCCTGATAATAAGCATTCAGAGCCTGACGCTGAGGGTCACTCCAATCGACAACACCATCAAAATGCCTAGGCAAAAGCTGGCCAATATTAATCTTCAAAGTCAAACCGCCAGGAGGAGGATTCATAGGAGTATAATACACAATTTTATCCGAGCTCAACCTGCCAAAATACTCATCATGAGGGTCAAGCACGAGCATAGAACAAAAATCCTTATCCAACGCATCACGCAGCAAATTAGTCATCAAAACACTCTTACCACGACCAGTAGTGCCAGCAATCAAAACATGATGGCTCAAAGCCTTCCTGCCGTCAATAGAAACAGGAACATCCAAAACCTTAGAACCAGAACGAAGCATGCCCAACAAAAGAGGATTAGGAGGCGTGGTCAAAAAAGAGACATCACCAGCAACAAGCTCACGAACACCAGAAAAAAAAACAGGCAAAGTTTTGGCAGACTTGGAATTCTTACCAGAAATAAAAGCAAGACTTTTCAAACGAGCAAGAACATAATTACGAAGCTTAGCATCCATCAACTCAAGCTTCTCATCCTCCTCCAACTTCAAACCAGAAATCAACTCAAGATTCTGAGAAGAAAGCTGAGAACCATACAACAAATCAAAAACCTGCAACAAAATCTTACCCTCAGAAGTATCACCAATCAACAACTCGCCAAGCTCCAAAGAAGCCTCACTCTTCTGCCTGACAAGAATATTCCCAAACTCACCACCAATAATCAACCCTTTCACAAAACAAACCTTTGCAGGGTGTTATATAACTTTTATTAGACTACAAAATAATCGTTACATTTATAACACCAAAACAACTAACAACCAACATGAAAAAAGAAGTCAGAAAAGCAATGCAAAAAGCCAAAGAAATAGAAAAAATACCCGTCCCAACAAAAGAAGAAATAGTGGCAATATACAAAGACGGAATGAAACAGGCAGAAAAGCTAAGAAAACTTCTAAAACCACAGTGGTTTGTCAAGGACGTCCACAAGAAAAAAGGGCGCTCCCCGACGAGAAAAAAGAAAAGTTTATAAACATGCTCGGTTTCTGAAAAGAAGTCGACGCTAAAAATCTCGACGGGGGAAGGTTATACCTTTCTAGAAAAAAAGATGGAGGAATAAAAAAATGGCAGAAAAAGTTGCAAAAGTTGGAGTCAAAAAAGCAGACGGCTTCCTATACTTCGTAGACAAAGCCGGAGACATCTCGAGAGCAAAAATGGCCCGAGGCAGAAAAGGAAAAGCAGGAAAACCAGAAAAAGTCGCAAAAGTAGGAGTCAAGAAAGCAAAAGGATACTTATACTTCGTAGACAAATCAGGAGACGTCTCAAGAGCCAAAATGGCAAGAGGCGGAAGATAATTTTTTTTTTTATCTTTTTCTCTTATTATTCTTAAACAACGAAAATTATATATAGTAACACCAATCGATTAAACACATAAAAGAAGGTGGGTTGATGCTAAGCAAAATCAAAAAATTCCTAAAAAGCTTCCTAGAGTGGGGGCCAAAGCAAAACTTCAAACTAGGATTATACGGCCCCCCAAATTCTGGCAAAACAACACTAGCCAACAAAATATGCATAGACTGGCTGGGAGAAGAAATGGGCAAAGTCAGCGCAGTGCCCCACGAAACAAGAGAAGTAAACATAAAAGAAAAAATCACAATAAAAGCAAAAAACGGCAAGGAACTGATGTTTAACCTCGTAGACACGCCAGGAATAGCCACAAAAATAGACTATGAAGACTTCATGAAATCAGGAATGCCAGCAACAAAAGCAAAAAAAAGAGCAAGAGAGGCAACAAAAGGAGTCATAGAAAGCATCAAATGGCTGGACGAAGTAGACACAGTACTGGTAGTGCTTGACGGCACACAAGACCCCTACTCACAAGTCAACGTAACAATAATAGGAAACCTGGCGGCAAGAGACATACCAGTCCTAATACTGGCAAACAAATCAGACCTTAAAAGATTCAAACAAAAAAAAGTGCAGGCAGCATTCCCACAATACGAAGTAATGCCAATAAGCGGAAAGTACGGAAAGGGAGTAGACAAACTATACGACAAACTATTCGAACTAGCGAGGAAATAAATGGTAACAATACAATTCGTACCCCACACGGAAATAGAAAACCTAAGCGGACTAGGAAGAATAAGAAAACTGCTGAACATAGCCAAATCAAACAAAATAGTACTATTACAAGGAAGGCTAAGAAAAGAAGAAGAAGCAGAACTAATCAAAACAACAATGGAAGAAATAGACAAAAAATTCAAAGGAATAGAACTAGCAGTCGTAAACCCATCACAAACAGCAAAAGACAGCATACAAAAACTCAAATACGACTTCCTAAACATGTTCTTCGGCGACACACAAGGAATAACAATAATAGGACCATCAAGCGTGGTAAAAAGCATCAAAAAAGACCCAAACAAAATAGAACTTCTAACCAAGGAGGCAAGAAAGCGCTAAAATGCCACACCAGTGCGTCAGGTGCAGCAAAATGTACCCGGACGGCGCACAAGAAATCCTAAAAGGGTGCCCGTGCGGAGCCAGACTATTCTTCTTCATAAGACCAGAAAAACTAGAAGCAGTCAAAAACGAGCTGCCAACAGAGCTGCCAGTAGAACAAAAAAAACAGATAGAACAAGACGTACTAAAGCTCGTAGGAGCAAAAGAAGACAAACCAATAGTACTAGACTTTGAAAGCATACACGTAGTACAACCAGGCAAGTACGAGCTCGATTTAGTCAAACTATTCAACGATTCACCCCTAATATTCAAACTAGAAGACGGCAAGTACATAATAGACATAGCAGAGAGCTTCCAAAGACTCAAGAGAAAGGAAAAGTAACATTTATATATAAGAAGCCGTTAATATTGACTATCAAGTTAACCAAATGAGGTGATATTAATGGAAGAAGAACATAGAGGAATAGCACTCGTAATTCTAGGTGTAATAGCAGTCATTGCAGTAATAGGACTAGTGCTGATGTTCTCAGGAGCAAAAAAGAGCACCGGAGCAATACCAACATTACTAGGAGATGCACCATCAGGATTCTGCGACAGCCCATGCACATTCGCATTCGGAGCATCACAATCAGAAGTAGCAATGCAGACACAAAGATTCATGGCAAGAGGCTT
>JAHWHB010000055.1 GCA_019323575.1 Candidatus Woesearchaeota archaeon | reverse complement strand
ACAAATAAATTTATAAACAGTTTAGCTAAACTTTCTATACGTGCCGATGTAGTGTAGTGGCCTAGCACGCAAG
The DNA here is from genome assembly GCA_019323575.1 of Candidatus Woesearchaeota archaeon. Taxonomy (GTDB): domain Archaea; phylum Nanobdellota; class Nanobdellia; order Woesearchaeales; family ARS49; genus CABMGU01. The sequence goes on along the minus strand of JAHWHB010000055.1, from coordinate 10,984 downwards.
CCTGTCGCGCTTGCAACCCGGGTTCGAATCCCGGCATCGGCGTTTTTCTAAAATTGCTCGAAAAAACAGTAACCTTTATAAACCCCCTCCTTTCCCAAAGCGATACTGCTACAGGACAGTGCGCACAATGGGGTCAAAATTATTCTCACATCGTATCAGTACCTATTCATATTGCTCAAGTAGTGAAGATCATGGGCCGTTAGCTCAACCTGGCTAGAGCATCTGGCTTTTAACCAGAGGGTTGCGGGTTCAAAAGTTCACAGTTTTGCTGTGGCTGAACGTCCCGTACGGCCCGTTTATGATAAAAAAATGGCAAAATTCGACGTAACAAAACACGAGCTTGTACCCAAGCACTCCAAGCTTTCCGATAAGGAGACTAAGGAGTTGTTTGCGAAGTATGCTATTGAGTTGCCGAATCTTCCTCGTATTTTCAAGGACGACCCTGCTATTGAAAATCTGGATGTTAAGGAAGGCGATATTGTCAAGATTGTGCGCAAGAGCCATACTGCTGGCGAGACTGTTTTTTACAGGAGGGTTGTTGCATGACTGTTGCCAAGACTCTTATCAAGAAGTTTTTTGAGGAGAACAGTTTTGTCAAATCTAACATTGAGAGTTTTAACAATTTTATCGAGAGGGAGTTGAATGTTATTCTTGAGGAGAACCGGGAGGTTGTTCCTACTATTATTCCTCCTAACGTTGACAGTTTTAAGATTCGTTTGGATAAGATTTGGGTTACAAAGCCCGAGATTACTGAGGCTGACGGCAGCAAGAGGAATATTTATCCTGCTGAGGCAAGGCTTAGAAAGTTGAGTTACTCTGCTCCTATTTTCATTGAGGTTTCTGCTCATGTTAATGATGTTCAGCGTGAAACTCTCACCACTCAGATTGGCAATCTTCCTATTATGCTGCACAGCAATTCTTGTCATTTGAACAAGTTGTCAAGGCAGGAGTTGATTGAGAAGGGTGAGGATCCTGACGAGCCTGGCGGTTATTTCATTATTAATGGTACTGAGCGTGTTCTTGTTAACATTGAGGACCTGGGCGCTAACCGTTTCTTGATTAACAAGGAATCCGGCGGTGTTACTGATTTTGTCGGCAAGGTTTTCAGCGAGCACGGCGCTTATAAGATTCCTCATACTTTGGAGAAGATGAAGGACGGCATTTATTATTTGAGTTTTACAAGGGTTAAGAGAGTTCCTCTTGTTCTTGTGATTAAGGCTTTGGGCTTGATAAAGGACGAGGAGATTATGCAGGCTGTCAGCAAGGACAAGCAGTATGATGAGGTCATGATTAACTTGTTTGAGTATGTTAATGTGAAGACTCCTGATGATGCTATGGATGCTATTGCAAAGATTATCGGCATCACTCAGACCAGGGAGATTCGCCTTGAGCGAATGGTTGAGCTTATTGACAGATATTTGCTTCCTAACATTGGCACTAAGAAGGAGGATCGTTTGTGGAAGGCTTTGAACTTGTGCAAGCTTTTGAGGAAATATATTTGTGTTACAAAGGGAGAGTCTTATTTGGATGATAAGGATCATTATTCTAACAAGCGCATTAAGATGTCTGGCGACTTGCTTGCTGATTTGTTCAGGATGAACTTGAAGGTTTTGATTGGCGACCTGCTTTACAACTTCCAGAGGATTGTTAAGAGAGGTAAGTTCCCGAGCATCAAGGTTATTATTCGTGAGAAGCTTTTGACGAGCCGTATTTACAGCGCGATGGCTACCGGCAACTGGGTTGGCGGTAGGAAAGGAGTCTCTCAGCGTATTCAAAGGTTGAATTTCCTGAATACTTTGTCTCATTTGCAGCGTGTTGTCTCTCCTTTGAGCTCTACGCAGGAGAATTTTGAGGCGAGAGAGCTGCACGCCACTCATCTTGGAAGGTTGTGCCCGAGCGAGACTCCTGAAGGTACTAATATTGGTTTGAGAAAGAATTTCAGCATGCTTGCCACCGTGAGTAATGATACTTCTGAGGCAGATGTTTTGAAGCATTTGAAGTCTGCTGGTCTGAAGGCGGTGATTCCATGAGTGAGGTCTACCTGAACGGCAAGTTTGTTGGTGAGATTGATAATGCTCATGAGTTTGTTCAGAGGTTGAAGCAGGATCGCCGTTCTGGCGCTTTGTCTAATAATGTTAATGTTTACTTTGATGACAAATTGAACACAGTTCATGTTGAAAGTTCAAGGGGCAGGTGCAGGCGTCCTTTGATTGTTGTCAACGGAGGCATGCCTGCTCTTACTGACAAGCATGTTAAGCAGTTGCAGAAGGGCGAGATTACTTGGAGCGACCTTGTTGATCAGGGTGTTATTGAGTTTTTGGATGCTGGTGAAGAGGAGAATTGTTTGATTGCTTTCTCTGATCAGGAGTTGACTCCTGAGCACACTCATTTGGAGATTTCTCCTTTGACCATGCTGGGTATTGTTACTGGTCTTATTCCTTATGGTGATTTCATTCAGTCTGCCCGTTTGATTATTGGAAGCAGAAACTTGAAGCAGTCTATTGGTATGTACAGCGCTAATTTCCCTGTTCGTATGGACATGGATGTTAACCTGCTTCATTATCCTCAGATGCCTCTTGTTCATACGATGATGCACGAGTTGACTGATTATTCTGCTCATCCTTCCGGCCAGAATATTATTGTGGCGATTATGTGTTACAAGGGATATAATATTGAGGACGCGGTTATTATCAATAAGGGTTCTATCGAGCGTGGTTTTGGCAGGAGCACTTATTTCCGTCCTGCTGTTACTGAAGAGCTTCGTTACTCTGGCGGCTTGATGGATTCTGTTTGCGTTCCTGACAAGGATGTTAAGGGTTACAAGTCAGAGCGTGATTATCGTTTCTTGGAAGGTGACGGCATTGTTTATCCTGAGGCAACTGTTAAGGAGGAGGATGTTGTTATCGGCAAGACCTCTCCGCCTAGATTCTTGTCTAACTTGGATGAGTACTCTTTGGCCTCTAATATTAGGAGAGAGAGTTCTGTTGCTTTGCGTCACGGTGAGCGTGGCGTTGTCGATTTTGTCTGTTTGACAGAAAACGAAGAAGGCAACAAGCTTGTTCAGGTGAGGATTCGCGACCAGCGTATTCCTGAGATTGGCGACAAGTTTGTCTCTCGTCACGGTCAGAAGGGTGTTGTTGGTTTGATTGTTCCTGAGGCAGACATGCCTTTCACGTCTTCCGGCATTGTTCCTGATTTGTTGTTCTCTCCTCACGGTATTCCTTCTCGTATGACTATTTCGCATCTGATTGAGCTTATTGGTGGCAAGACCGCTTCTATGTCTGGCAGGGTTATTGACGGCACTACTTTTAGTGGAGAAAAAGAGGAAGCCATCAGGAAAGAATTGCTCAATCTTGGTTTCTGCGAGAAGGGTGTTGAGACTATGTATAATGGTATTACTGGCGAGGTTTTTGATGCCAAGATTTATGTTGGTAACATGTATTATTTGAAGTTGAAGCACATGGTTGCCAACAAGATTCATTCTCGTGCTAGAGGTCCTATCCAGCTTCTTACAAGACAGCCTACTGAGGGTCGTGCGAAAGAGGGTGGTTTGAGGCTTGGTGAGATGGAGAAGGATACTTTTGTTGCTCACGGCGCGAGTCTTTTGTTGAAGGAGCGTTTTGATTCTGATAAGACTGTTGTTCCTATTTGTGAGGGCTGCGGTATTATTGCTATTTATGATGTTTACAAGGACAAGCGTTATTGTCCGATTTGCGGTGAGAATGTTGAGGTTAGTGATGTTGAGATTAGTTATGCTTTCAAGTTGATTTTGGATGAGTTCAAGAGTTTGGGTATTTATCCCAAGCTGGTTTTGAGGTCGAAGTACTGATGCCAAGGAAAAAGAAAGAAGCAGCTGAAGAAAAGGTTGAGGAAAAGGTAGAAGAGAAGGTAGAAGAAAAACCAGAAGAGAAGGTTGAAGCTCCTGAAGAGAAGGTTGAGAAGCAGCAGTACTCGCGTGAGCGCATGGAAGCTGTGATGCATTATGTTTACAAGCAGGTTTCCAGCGTTGTTCTTGGTGTTCTTTCTCCCAAGATGGTTAAGAAGATGGCTTCTGCGAAGATTGTTACTCCTGAGCTTTATGACAAGGAGGGTTATCCTGTTGACGGCGGCTTGATGGATGTTCGTTTGGGTGTTATTGATCCTGGTTTGCGCTGCAAGACTTGCGGTTCAAAGTTGAAGGAGTGTATTGGTCATTTTGGTTATATTGAGCTTGCCAGGCCTGTTATTCATGTCAAGTTCAATCGTATTATTCAGTTGTTGTTGAGGGCTACTTGCAGGGATTGCGGCAGGCTTATGATTTCTCAGGAGAAGTGGGCCCGTGCCAAGACTCATCTTGATAAGATTGAGGCTGAAGAGAGTCCTGAGGCGAGAAGGCTTGCTGTCAAAGCTTTGATTGAGGGTGCCAAGACTGGCGGCAAGTGTCCTCATTGCAAGGCTAAGCAGTACAAGATTTCAATTGAGAAGCCTACTACTTTTGTTGAGAACGAGAAGCGCGTCTCTCCTATTGAGATTCGTGCTCGTTTTGAGAAGATTCCTGATGAGGATGTTGAGTTGTTTGGCTTGAATCCTAAGGTTGCAAGGCCTGAGTGGATGGTTTTGACAGTCCTGCCGATTCCTCCGGTTACTGTTCGTCCTTCTATTACTTTGGAGTCTGGTGAGCGTTCTGAGGATGATTTAACGCACAAGCTTGGTGATATTGTCAGGATTAATCAGCGTTTGTTTGAGAACATTAATGCTGGCGCGCCTGAGATTATTATTGAGGACTTGTGGGATTTGCTGCAGTATCACGTTACTACTTTCTTTGATAATAATATTGCTCAGCTTCCTCCTGCAAGGCACCGTTCTGGTCAGCCTTTGAAGACTATTACTGAGCGTATAAAGTCCAAGGAGGGTCGTATTCGTCATAACTTGGCTGGTAAGAGGACTAACTTCTGTGCAAGAACTGTTATTTCTCCTGACCCGATGCTTGGTTTGAATGAGGTTGGTGTTCCTCAGTCTGTTGCTTTCAAGCTTACTGTTCCTGAGACTGTTAATGAGTGGAACTTGGCGTTTTTGAAGAAGTTTGTTGCTAATGGTCCTGAAAAGTATCCTGGTGCTAATTATATTGTGAGGCCTGATGGCAAGAAGAAGAAGATTACTGAGGAGACTAAGGAGGCTTCTTTGGAGGAATTGCAGCCTGGTTATCTTGTTGAGCGTCATTTGATGGATGGTGATATTGCTATTTTCAATCGTCAGCCTTCTTTGCACAGGATGTCTATGATGTGTCATCGTGTTCGCGTCCTGCCTGGAAGGACTTTGAGGCTTAACCCTGCTGTTTGCAATCCTTATAACGCTGATTTCGATGGTGATGAGATGAACTTGCACATTCCTCAGACTGAAGAGGCGCGTGCTGAGGCAGAGATTTTGATGGAGGTTCAGACCCAGCTTATCTCTCCAAGGTATGGTTTGTCTGTCATTGGATGCATTCAGGATGGTATCAGCGGCAATTACTTGTTGACTAAGCTTGCTGTTTTGAGCAGGGAGAGTGCTGCTTTATTGCTTGCTAATACTGGTGTTGTTGATTTCAGCAGGCTTCCTAACAAGAAGCAGATTTCTGGCAGGGAGATTTTCAGCGTGCTTCTGCCTGAGGACTTTTCTTATGAGGGCGTCTCTCGTTCAGGCGAGAAGGTTGTAATCAAGGACGGCTCTCTTGTTGAGGGTGTTATTGATACTAAGTCTATTGGCGGTGAGGGTGAGGGTTTGTTGTTGAGAATGCTTCACAAGAAATATGGCCCCTCTGTTACTATTAAGATTTTGCATCAGATTTTCCGTATGGGTATTGAGTATTTGTTGATGCGCGGCTTCAGCACTGGTATTGCTGATGAGGACTTGCCTGTTGAGGCTCGTGAGCAGATTGACCAGTTGTTGCATCAGGCTGAGGAGGATGTTGCGCAGTTGATTAGTTCTTATCGTGATGGAAAGCTTGAGGTTTTCCCTGGCAGGACTATGCGTGAGACTTTGGAGCTTAAGATTCTGGAGCGTTTGAACAAGGCGCGTAATGCCTGCGGTCAGATTTTGAAGGGTTTCGTGCAGGATTCTAATCAGGCTGCTGTTATGATTTTGTCAGGAGCTCGTGGCAGTATTACTTCTCTTATTCAAATGTCGGCTTGTGTCGGCCAGCAGGCTATGAGGGGCAAGCGTATTGAGAAGGGTTATCGTGAAAGGACTTTGAGTTGTTTCAAGCGTGACGACCTTTCTCCTGAGGCCCGCGGCTTTATTATTCATGGTTTCAAGCATGGTATTAATCCTAAGGAGTTTTTCTTCCACTCGATTACTGGAAGGGATGCTTTGATGGATACTGCTTTGCGTACTCCGAAGTCTGGTTATTTGTACAGGCGTTTGGCTAACGCTATGCAGGACTTGCGTGTTGAGTATGATGGTACTGTTCGTGATGCCAGCGGCAGGATTATTCAGTTCGCGTATGGTGAGGATGGCATTGATGTTGCGCGTTCTGAGTCTGGCAAGATTGATGTTCAGCGTATTATTAATGAGGGTTGAAAATGGTGCATGCAGATTTAAAGGATTTTGAAGGTAAGCTTCCGCCGAAATTGTTGCAGGAGATTGAGGAAAAGTGTCCTGCGAGCAAGTTGAAGAAGGTTGCTCAGCGTGTTTACGATGAGTTTTTTTCTTCTATGATTGATGCCGGCGAGGCTGTCGGTCTTGTTGCTGCGGAGAGCATTGGCGAGCCTGGCACTCAGATGACTTTGAACACTTTTCACTACGCTGGTGTTGCTGAGATGAACGTCACTATGGGTTTGCCTCGTATTATTGAGATTCTTGACGGCAGGAAGAGCATTACTACTCCTCAGATGGAGATTTTCTTGAAGTCTCCTTACAATAAGGGCAAGGATATTCGTGAGATTGCTTTGCAGATTAAGGAGACTAAGCTTGGTGAGCTCGTGCTTGAGTATGGTTTGAATATTGTTGATTTGAAGATTGAGTTGAAGCTTAATCAGGAGAGGATGAAGGACTTGGATGTTTCTCCTGCTTTCCTTGTTAAGGCTGTTGAAAAGGCTTTGTCTTCTGATGCTTCTGTGAAGCACGAGGACGGCGTTCTTGTTTTGAAGTTGAAGGGCAAGGAGGATGAGCGCGGTCTTAATGCTTTGTATCGTTTGAAGGAGAAGAGCAAGGATGTTTATATTAAGGGCATTAAGGGTGTCTCCCAGATTTTGCCTGTTAAGAGGAAGGATGAATTCATTATTATTACTGCTGGTAGCAACTTGAAGAAGGTTTTTGAGCTTGATTTTGTTGACACTCAGAGGACTTCTACCAATGATATTTATGAGATTTCTGAGGTTTTGGGTATTGAGGCTGCAAGGCAGGCTATTATGGATGAGGTGTTCAAGGTTATTGAGACTCAGGGTTTGAACGTTGACATCCGTCATATCATGCTTGTTGCTGATACTATGACTGCCGGCGGCGAGATTAAGGGTGTGACTCGTTATGGTGTTGTTTCAGAGAAGGCTTCTGTTCTCGCGCGTGCCTCTTTCGAAACGCCTATAAAGCACATTATCAATGCTGCTTTGAAAGGAGAGGTTGACCACTTGAACAGCGTTGTTGAGAACGTGATGCTTAATCAGGCAGTTCCTGTCGGCACTGGTTTGCCTGGTCTTGTTACTAAAATTGTTAAGGAGAAGTGAAAATGGCTGATGATTTTGTTGAGGAGCTGAAAAAATTGGTTGCTGCTGAGAAAGTGATTCTTGGCACTGATGGATCTTTGAAGATGTTGCGCCGTGGTAAGCTGGTGAAGGTTGTTTTGTCTTCAAATTGCGATCCTAAGGTAAAAGAGGATTTTGAGCGTTATTGCAAGCTTGCTGGCATTGAGTGTGTTTCTATTGCCCAGAACAGCGATGAGATTGGTGTTTTGTGCAGGAAGCCTTTTGCCATTTCTGTTATTGGCGTTTTAGCATGAAGATTGTTCTTGATTCTCAGACTATGCAGATGATTGCTTTGTTTGAGCAGTTGACCGGCGCTCATGTCAGGGATTGTGTTAATGCTGATCAGGTTATTTTTATTGTTCATGAGGGAGAGGTTGGCAGGGCTGTTGGCAAGGGCGGCCAGCACGTTCGTAATCTTGAGCATAAGCTGAAGAAAAAGGTCAAGATTATTGAGTTTCATGGGGATGTTATGCAGTTTGTGAAAAATGTTGTCGCTCCTCTGGTGCTTGAAGAGGTGAAATTTGAGGATGGTGTGTTGCTGCTCACTGCGAAAGATTTAAAAACCCGTGGTTTGCTGATAGGACGTGGGGCTTCAAATCTTCGCTTATTCGAGGCGATTGTGAAGCGTTATTATCCGATTAAAGAGTTAAGAGTTGAATAATATGGGTAGAAAATCAAACGGTTTGAACACTGCAAAGGCGTTGAAGAAGCGCAGGCGTCATGGTAATTGGTTGAATAAGAAGTACGTGCGCAGGGTTATGCAGATGAAGAAGAAGGCAGACCCTCTTGAGGGTGCTTCTCAGGGCAAGGGTATTGTTATTGAGAAGTTCCAGCTTGAAGCTAAGCAGCCTAACTCTGCCATGCGCAAGTGCTGCCGTGTTCAGCTTGTCAAAAATGGTCGTCAGGTTGGCGCGTTTATGCCGAAGGACGGCGCTCAGAAGCTTATTGATGAGCACGATGAGGTTGTTATTGAGTCTATTGGCGGCCGTAAGGGTCGTGCGATGGGTGACTTGTCTGGTATTCGTTATCAGGTTATCAAAGTTAATGATCAGTCCCTTGACGCTTTGTTGAAGGGCAAGATTGAGAAGGCGAGAAAGTAAAAATGTTGGCGTTTAACAAGTGGGGTGTTGAAGGCATCAAGGTCGGGGATATGGGCCTTCAGAGATACATCTCTCTTGACCCGCGTTATGTTCCTAAGACTGGCGCGCGTTATGCTGGCAGGAAGTTTTACAAGTCTAAGGTTTTTGTTGTTGAGCGTTTGATTAACAAGGTTATGGTTCCTGGCCACAAGGCTAAGAAGCATTTCAGGAGTTCCGGTCATAATACCGGCAAGAGCGCTCTTGCTTACAATGTTGTTGAGAAGGCTTTCAAGATTATTGAGCAGAAGACTAAGCAGAATCCGCTTGCTGTTTTTGTGAAGGCTATTGAGAATTCTGCTCCTCGCGAGGAGATTGTTGCTATTGAGTATGGCGGCGCTCGTTATCCTAAGGCTGTTGACTGCGCTCCTCAGAGACGTGTTGATGTTGCTTTGCGTTATTTTGTTCAGGGCGCGTACGAGAAGTGTTTTAACAAGAAGACTGCTGTTGAGGCTGCGCTTGCTGATGAGATTATGAATGCTTTCCGCCTTGATCCGAAGTCTTTGGCTGTTTCCAAGAAGTCTGAGATTGAAAGACAGGCTGATGCTTCTAGGTAATTAGGCTGGTTTTTTTTACTGCTTCTCTTTTCCAGAGCAGGTATTCTGCCTGTGCGATTGTGAGTGGTTGCAAAACTACTTGTTGTTTTTTTGTATCCCATCTTTCTGCGAGGCAGTTGTGCATTAGTTTCCAGTAGAATTGTATGTCTTCTGCGCTTGGTTCTATGTATGGTTTTATTGTTTTCCATCCCTGTTCTTCAAACTTTTCTGCTATTCTCTGGTATGCGAATATGAAGTGGTGGTCCCATCTTTGTTCTTTTGATCTGCTTTTTGTTCTTCTGTTTGGTATTTTTCTTCCGAATTTTATTATGTCAAACAGCTCTCTTGGTGATGTTGTTGCTGCTGTTATTTCAAATCCTTGGTTGAATGCGTCTTCCGGTCTTGTTTTGTAGATTGGTATTCCTTCAAAGCCTCCTATGTATTCTTTTTTTGGGTCGTGGAAGCTTGGCATTTGTGTCACTCCTCCTATTCCTCCTGTGTCTAATGGTTCCTTGCCGGCATAGCAGTCTACTCTGATTGCCGTGTGGATTGCTGAATCGTAGATGCATCCTCGCATTACGTCGATTAGTGCTATCATTTTGTTTGAGGTGTTTGTCCAGTGGTGTCCTCTGAATTTGTAACCGCCGAAGATGTCTGTTATTCTTGTTTTTTGTATCTCTCTTGCTACTGCTTCGTCTATGGGTTCTTCGTCTTCTTGCGATACGTTTTTTGTGTATTCTACTTTCAGGAAGTTGGGTTTTTGTGGAATTTGTTTTCTGTCGATTATTACAATTCTGCATGGCTTTGCGCTTGCTATGACTTCTATTAGTGCTCTGTCTTTTGATGGTTTTTTTGCTATTCCTTCTTTTCTCAGAAAGTTGATAATTCCTTTTGGGTCTCGGTTGTAGTGTCCTATTCCTTTTGTTGTGTGCTGTAGTGCGTTTTCGAGGATTATTCTTTTTCCTGGCGGTGTGCAGAAGTATTCGCAGCATTCTGTTGCTGAGAGTCGTCTTCCTCTTGTTGATATCTCGATCATTAGTGCCTTTGTTGAATAATCGTCGTATATCATGTCTTCTATTGGTGGTACTCTTTCGTGTAGCGGGCTTGTTGTTATCTCTGTCATGTTTTTTGCTTTTTTGCCTGTTTTTTTAACCTTTTAGCAAACTTTAAATACCGGGTTTTGTTGTTTTGGAGTATGAAAGAAGAGAGTGAAGTTCAGGAATTGTGGGAGGAGATTGAGAAGCGTGAGTCTAAGCGCAGGCATAAGGCTCACGAGGATGAGAGTTCTGAAGAGGAAGAGAAGGAGGAGGAGTAGTTATTTTGGTACTGTTTCTGGTTTTTTGTGCCTTATGAAGTAGTGTGGGTTGTTTAATCTGCCCAATACGAGTTCTTCTGGTCCTGCTACTATAATGTCTATATCCCCTGTCGGTGTTGTTATTGGTCCTTCTACTGTTGGTATCACTCCTAATATTATTTTTACGTATTCTTCCAGCATTGCTCCTTTTACGTCTGCTATTCTTGCGTGGTATTCTTTTAGTGTTCTGTCGCCTGCAAGACTGCCGAAGTCTTCTGTGAGCGTTGGCCAGGTTCTTTTGTTTGGGTAGAGCAGTGTGTT
>JAHWHB010000009.1 GCA_019323575.1 Candidatus Woesearchaeota archaeon | reverse complement strand
TGTTTTACTGTTTCTGGTATTTCAGTCTGTGTCATCTAGAAGCCTCTTTACTGCGTATTCTATGAAGTGGGATTTGTTCCTGTAAAGCCCGCCTGTCAGTTTTTTGTCTATTTCCTGCAGGGTTCCCTCTTCTATGGATATTGATACTTTTACCTTCATATAGGTAGAAATATAGTTTACAGTATATAAATCTTACTACTTTTTACTACTTCGTGGTAGTTATGCTGTGCGGTTCTGAGCTTTTTAGTGTGCTGTACCTTGGCTCGCTTATTTTTGTGCGTTCTGCAAATCGTTCAAGGATTGCCTGAGCGTCTTTTATGCTGCATTTGCATCTTACTTCTAGTTTTGCAAATTTTGAATCTTCTTCTACTACTGGTTTTCCGTCTGTCATCTCAATTTCTAATCTTCCGTCGATGATTCTTCCTTTTCCTACGTATTCTCCTCTTCTTATTGGTGTTACTGCTGTCACTGGCGCTCTTTCTTGCATTAGTGCTCCTGTGAGCTCTTGCAGGTATTTTGGGAGTGCTCTTTCTGCATAGTCTACTTGTGTTTTTGGAAGTCCTGCTCCTAATACTGTGTGCCCTCTTAATTGGAAGTGCCTGTTTATCACGTCGTATGTGAGCTCTATTCCTATTCCTGTGTTTCTGTCAAATCCGTGTACTAATACTGCATTTATTTTTTCTTTCATGTGTTTTGCTTGCTGGTGGTTGTTTTTAAATTTTATCGGTTAGTTTTATAAATAGCTTGCAAGATTGTTTAAATAAACTGTATGTCTACTTCTGTTGCGTCTTCTGTCGGGTATTCTTCTACTATTGCTGGTTTCATGCCTAGTTTTTTGATTTCTTCTTTTTTGTTTTCTGCTGTTTTTTCTGAAATTAGAATTCTTAGTTTCTTTTCGTCTATTGTTCCTGTTCCTAGTTTTTCTTTTAATTCTTTCAGCTTTTGGATTGTTTCTTCTCTGTTTGCGTTTTTTACTTTCTCTTTGTATCCGAATCCTGGTGCTAGTTCTGGCAGGTATGCAACCCCTCTTATCAGCGTTCCTTCTTCTGTGATTATGTCTGTGTCGAGCGCCGTGTTTTCTGCTCTTCTTTGTATTCTTGTTCTTAGTTGCACTGCGTCTTTTAGTTTTGCTGTGCAGCAGTGGACTGGTATTCCTTTTGTTTCTGCGTACCTGCCTAGTTCTATTGCTGTTTCCTGGCTTTTTTCTATTGCGTAGCTTATGTCGTCTTTTGTTTTGTATTGCATTTCGTCGAGTTTGTAGTGTGCTGCTGTTGTGTCTGATCTTTCTAGTTCATTCAGATTAAGAAAATCAATTTTTCCTTTAAGGTAATCGATTAGTTTTTTTGTTTTTTCTTCGTATCCTGGCACGACTGGTATTTCTACTCCTATGTCCCATTTGTATTTTTTTGCTAGTTCCAGTCTTGGCCAGAGTGAATCGTCGTCTAAATCCGGGTGGAATCTTATTTCGTCCAGTCCTGCGTCATACAATTTCTGTAATCTTTCTTCTGTCACCAGCTTTAATGGTGTGTATAAATGAATGTGAAACTTTTTGCCGAATCTTTGTTTTAACAGTTTGATGTACTTAACGCATCTGTCTACGTTTACCAGCGGGTCTCCTCCTGTTATTCCTGCTCCTTCTGCTTGTGTTAGTTTTACTTCTTCGAAGAGTTCTTTTGGGTTTTCCGGGTCTTTAACTTGCCATTCGTTTGCGTATATGCAGTCTTTTCCGTATTTGTGTTCACTTACAGGACAGTAGAAGCATCTTTGCCCGCATAGTCCTGTTATGAATAGCACTAGTTTCTTTCCTTTTACGCACAGTCTGCATCCTTTTGGCAGTTTTCCTGTGCTGTGTGAGTGCCATTTTGTTTTCTTCATGGTTTTTAGCTTTAATCGTGGGTTTTTAAAGTTTTATATATGAGTTGTTTTTTTCTTCTGTCAATGAAGGTTTTGTTTATCTGTCATGCTAATGTTGGGAGGAGTCAGATGGCTGAAGCGTATTATAATCATTTGACTAAGTCTAATGATGCTTTTAGTGCTGGTGTTGAGGATTATTCCAAAAAGTATCCTGTTCTTCCTAAGCTTTTGGTTGATTTGATGGCTGAGGAGGGTATTGATATCTCTGCTCAGAAGCCTAAGCCGTTAAATGAGAAGATGGTTGTTGTGAGCGACCGTGTTTTTGTTTTGTGCAGTAAGGATGAGTGTCCTTCTTATTTGTTTTCTGATAAGACTGTGTTTTGGGATGTTGTTGACCCTCATCATATGAGTGTTGAGGATACCAGAAAAATAAGGGATTTGATTAAGTCTAAGGTGTTGTCTATTATTTAGCTGCGTACATCTCTGTTAGTATTGCTGATTTTTTGAGGAGTTCTTCAAATGGCTGCATTATGTTCAGGTATCCGAAGCCCCAGGGGTCTTCTTTTAGTATTCCTTTGTAGTCTGCTATTCCTTCGTAGAATATTCTTAGTCTTTCCAGTCTTGTTTTGAAGCTTTTGAGCGCGTCTTTTTCTTCCTGGTCTGCCAGTATAATCAGGTTGTTTACCTGTTCTATTGCTTCTTGTACTAGTGCGGTGATTCTTAGTGCAGTTTGTGTATTTGCTGTGTCTTTGCTTGTGAACAGGTGTGCTGGTTTTGTTGTTGCGTTTCTTCCAAGTACCAGTTTTGCCCCTTTGTATAATTCAGCCATTATTGTTGTTAAATCTGTCATGTGATTGAGATTGTGGTTCTCTTTTTAAAATAGTTAAATTACTGTCCAGTAGTTAAATTTATATACTGCTTGCCTCTTTTTTTCTCTATGGCAATTTTGAACCCTGGTCCTGAGGACCATCATATTCATAGTATTAATTTTTCAGATGGTTTTAACTCTATTGATGAGATTGTTCAGTATGCCGGCAGGCTTGGTTTGAAGAGGATTGCTATTACTGATCATTCCCAGGCGTCGCTTAATTATTATGGTATTCCAAAGAAGACTTTTCGCCAGATAGTTCACAGGTGGAGGAATGTTCATAATGATGTTGCTGTTGCTTTTGGTGTTGAGGGTGATATCTTGAATGCTGATGGTGATGTTTGTGTTGATATTGATGGTTTTGAGTCAGAGTTTGTGATATTGTCTGTGCATCCTAATATTTACACTGATGTTAAGCGTATTACTGAGGCTTATGTTAATGCTATCCAACGGCACCATAAGAATATTCATCTTATTGGTCATCCTTGCCTGAAACAGTTCAGCGAGAATTTGGATATTTCCAGGGTGGTTGAGGCTGCTAATGAGTTTAATATTCCTTTGGAGTTTGACTGCAGTAATTTTGTGAGGGAGATTACTGATTTGAATAACCTTCATTTTGTTTTGAAGGAGGCTAAGCTTGTGATGGTTAACAGCGACGCTCATACTTTATACTGCATGAATAACAGGCAGGTTGGTTTGAAGTATCTTAGAGAACAGGGTTTTCTAGAATAGAAATACTTTTTAATGAGTTCTTTTCTGGTTTTTTCATGTGTCGTATGATTGCTGCTGCAGGTCTTGTCTCTCTTGATTACTTGGCAGATTGCTTGAGGCAGATGGCTGCTGCCAGTAACGGCAAGGCTCATTCTGACGGCTGGGGTTATGCTTTTCGCAGGGATACTTATTGGTCTACAAGAAAGTCTGTTGTTTCCTGTCTTGATGATGATGTCCTGAAGGATAGTGCTAAGGGTTTTTCTGAGCTTGCTGTTTTTCATGCGCGCAAGGCTAAGACAGGTCCTGATATCAGGTTTACCCAGCCCTTGGGGATGAAGGGTTATTTGATTTTTCATAATACGCGTTTTTCTAATGGGGAGTATGATCCTAATCGTTTGATTGAGTATCTGGAAGAAAGGCTGAAGCATGATTCTTTTTCTGATGCTTTGTCAGGGCTTGAGGATGTTCATGGTGCGAACGTCATTCTTGTTGATATCAACAGGATTTTGATTGGCGTGAAGCATAATGGTTCTGATTATTTCAGGATGCATTATTCTGCTGACTCAAAGGGTGTTGTTGTTAGTTCTGAAGCCCTGCCTGGCCGGGAATGGAATGTTTTGCCTTCTGGTTCTGTTATGGAGTTGTATCCTGACGGCAAAATGTTTTTAAATGAATAATATATTCTGTAGGCTATAAGAGGTGATATTATGGTGCACAACTGCAATTTTAACAAGGTTGCTTTGTTGACTGATATGCGCAGGATTATCTGGCGTTTGGACACTTACCGCAAGGATGCTGATAAAGCAGGTCATCCTTTGTGCAAGGAATTGCTGACTGAGATGGAGAAGGACCTGAAGAAGTACAGCAAGAAGCTTGAAGAGGCTATTGTTGGCTTGGCTAAGGAAGACAAGTTTGGCTTTTGTGATAAGTGCT
>JAHWHB010000054.1 GCA_019323575.1 Candidatus Woesearchaeota archaeon | reverse complement strand
TCGTGTGTGTCTAGGTTGAAGACTGCTCCTGAGTCTTTTAGGGATTCTGCTACTTTGTCGCCTAGGGCTAGTACTTCGTTTTTTGTTGGGACTTTTTCTTTCCAGTCATATACAAAGTCGAATGGTCCGAAGTTGGTCTCAAATCCCGCGTCTTCTAGTTTTTTGGCGACTTCTGTTGCTGTGAATCCTTTTGTTCCAAAATACATCACTAGATATGTTTTGTACCCCATGTTTTCTGCTGGTGTTTTCTTGGTATTTAAAATTATCTATAAGGTTTTTAAAGTAGGGGTGATTACTTGCTTTTATGAAAAAAGAGTTGTTTGTTGTGCTGTTATTGTTGTCTTTTCCTGTTTTTTTTGTTTTGATGCAGGGTTTTTCTTCTACTGGCGCGATTGTTAATGAGTTTGCGATGTTGAGGAAGGACCGTGTTGAGCTTTACCTGGGTTTTCCTACTCCTGCTGATGCTTTTCATGCTGGTCTTGCCAGGAATGTGAAGGATTATTTGCGTGCTGGCGCTCATGAGGATTTTTATGGTCCTGATCGTTTGAAGGGCGGCGACAGGTTTTTTGATAATGAGCAGAAGCTTGTTGAGTTGTTGTTGAAGCTTTCTTGTTTGAGGCCTGTTTCCTCTCCTCCCAAGGGCTTGTTTGTTACAGGCAATGGTATGGATGTTGTTATGCTTGGCAATAAGTTTTTCTATACTCCTTTTGAGGATTTTCAAGTGCCTTGCAACAATGGTGTTATGCCTGTTGCTGAGCAGACTTTGAGGTCTGTTCTTGTTTTGGATGTTAAGCTTGTTGAGAGTTCTATTGCGGTTAGCGATTGTCCTGAGCTTGCGAAAGCTAACTTTGATCTTGCTTTGAATGCTTTGCAGCGTCGTGATCTTGAGGGGGTTCTTGCTTATCTTCGTCTTGCGTGGGATAAGGCTGATAAGTGCTCATGAGATTTTCTAAGTTTGAGTTAAGGGAGATTGTGAAGGCGTGGGTTGTTGTCTCTTTGGTTTTTGGTATTGCTACTGTTGGTTTGAACTCTAAACTATTGAGTGTTTTTCCTTTTATGTTTTTGACTGCTGGTGTTGGTTTTTTGTTTCATGAGCTTGCTCATAAGTTTCTTGCCCAGCGTTATGGCTGTTGGGCTGAGTTTCGTTCTAATAATGGTGCTTTGCTGATTGGTTTGCTGTTGAGTTTTGTTGGTTTTATTCTGCTTGCTCCTGGCGGCGTTTTTATTCATGGTGCTTCGAGGAGTCAGCATGGCAAGATTGCTTTTTCTGGTCCTTTGATGAACGTGCTTGTTGCTGTTTTGTTTTTGGTTTTGTATTTGTTTTTTGCTTCTGAGGTTTTCGTGTATGGTTTTAGGATTAATTCTCTGCTTGCTGCGTTTAATTTGATTCCTTTTCCTCCTTTTGATGGTTTTAGTGTGTGGCGCTGGAATAAGTTTGCTTATGGGTTGATTGCGTTATGTGCTGTTGTTTTGTTTGTTTTTTAAAGAAAAAATAGCAAGATTTTTATATAAATTATAGAATTTATCTATTTAGGTGGCTAAAAATGGATCAGTATATGAAAGCAATTCAGTATTCTGTTTATGAAAAAAATAATGGCACTCCTGTTCACAGGAAGACTGTAGATGATTACAGGGACGCTCTTGATTTTGTTATTGAAGAGATTGAGAAGTGGAACAAAAATGTATGCCCTGATAAAAAACCAACTAGGTTTACTGTTAAGGAGCTTTTTGTTTTTCCTGGAAGACAGGTTGTTGATGGTTTTATAGAGGTTTATGTGCCTGAAGATTTGGCTCGTTTGAAAAATCTTTCCGAGCCTTCTGTTGATTTCTAAGAATTATAGTATTCCCAGGTACCAGCCCACGTTGTTTTCTTTTCCTGAATTTATGACCATGGGGTGGTTTGGTGCTGTTCCGCAGATTTGCTTGAGTCTTTGAATTTTGTCGTCAAATTCTAGCTCTTCTTCTGGGCTGTTGAATCTGTATGCTTGGAACACAAGGTTTGTTTTTGCTAGTGTGACTGAATTTCTGTTGTGTTCTATTTTTGTGCCTTGTAGTTTTTGTACTATTTGTTCCATCGTGAGATTAAAGTGAAAATGTTTTGTTATTTGTTGTGCAAATAATCTTTTTGATAGGTCTACTAGGGCGGTATCTTCTTGTATTAGTTTGTATGCTGCATCTGCGTTTTGTGATAGTGTTCTTACTGCTTTGTCATCTGTTAACGATCCTGCTTTTGTTATTGCGTCTATGAATTTTTCTTTTTCTCCTTTTCTGGCGTACACTCCTGCTACGCATAGCCATGCAAAATGTAGTCCTTCATTTCTTGCGTGTGATTCTAAATGCGGTAATTGATTTATTGATGTTCTATAAAGTGGTTCTTCTGTTGCTCTGTATGCTTCTTGTAGGTCCATTGTAATCCTCCTAGAATTTTATTTATAATTTATATAACTATATATAAATGTTTCTATTTGTAGATTAGTGCGAATTCGTCAGGGTAGAAGCTTGTTATGAATTGGCTGTTTTTTTCTCTGAATGTTTTGGCTTTTGCTGCCCATTCTAGTGCTTCTTTGATGTTTCCTTCGTCTCTTGTTTTGAATATCTGGTTGGTGTATGCAATGTATATGTTTGTTTTTAGCTGCGGGACTGTTGCTTCTTTGTCTGCTTCTTCCATTAATCGTACGATTTCAAGGTCTTTTGATTTGTCGTATAGTTGTCCGAGTATGTTGGATTTGATGTGGGTTCTTATTTCTGCATCTGTCATGTCTCTGTAATATCCTGCTCTTTCTGAAAATCCTTCGTATGCTTCTTGATATCTGCTTTTTATTTCTTCAATTGTTGTGAATAAGTCTCCTAGTTCGTATGTTTGAAAGTCTATCCTTGTGCATAGGTTTCCGTCTTTGTCGTGGTATTCTGTGATTTTTGGCTTTCTGAATTCTGTTGCTTCTAATGGCCATCCGGTGTTTTCGTCGTAGTTCCAGAAGAGGTACATGTGTCCTAGTGACTGTTGTTCTTCTAGCGGCAGGTCTAGGTTTCTTGCGACGTGCATGAACGCGTGGCATAACAGGTCGCAGTCTAGATGGTAGAATTCTCCTTTGTGTAGTTTTGGGTCGAATGATCTTGATAGGAATTGTTCTTCGTGGTAGATTACTTCTGCTTTGATTAGTGATTTGACGATTTCTAGTACGATTGTTTGGTGGCCTTCTGGTGTTTGTAACAGTTTTTCGACTGCTTGGTCTATGCTTTTTGTTTTTTGGCGTTCCATTAGGCTGTTGGCTACGTTGTTTGATATGTTGTCGAAAAAGTTCTGGATTCTATTCTTGTCGAATGTTGGGTTTAGTGAGTGTTCGTATTCTAGGTAGAACTCTGCTGGTGAAAATGAGTGTTTGTATCTTTTATTTTCTCGTTTTATTACATGTTTTGGTGTTGTAAAGCAGGGGTTTTGGTTTTGGAGGTGCTTGTGGTAGAGTATTGGGACTCCTATTAGTGATGCTGATAATGCGATTGCTCCTAGTCCCAGTCCGATGTTTTTTAGAACGCGTCTGAATGTGCTTGGTTTTGTTTTTTGAACTAGTTCATCTAAGGATTCTGATAATGGGTGTTCATCCATGACAACCTCTATTTCGTCGTCAAATACTATTTCCTCGTCATATATGAAATCGTCTTCCATAGTAATAAAAAGGCCGTTTTCATTTATAAACCTTTCTAAATATTAGTTACTAAGTAGTAGTAAATATACAACAAATGCTGTAAAAAGCTTTTTAAAGGGGGGTGGAAAAATCGGGATATGAAAAATCACGTTCCTAAGATGTTGTATTATCAGTTTAAAGAAGAGTTTCTAAGAGAGGCAAGAAAGGCGATTGATAGTTACAAATTAGGTGATAATTATCTCAGTCACATTTCATTAGCGTATAAAGCTGTTAGACGGGCATTTAATTGGGAGCATAAGGCCGATATTAATCAGGATTCAAGTCTTCGGGTTGCAATGATTATTACTGCAGCCATTCATGAAAACACTTCAAGAAACAAAAGAGGAGAAATTCATTCTTTAGATGTGGAACTTGACAAGCTGGTAACCCAGGTTTCGGTTTTCCACTAGACATTCTTGCATAAGCTTTTTATATCGTCTGTTTAGTCTTGGTTTGTGTTAAACCATTATTATTTATTTTCAATATGGCAAATAATTTGATTGTGAGGAAAGAGAACCCCAACACTAAGAGTGAAGTAGAGGGCATTCTAAGCCCTACGATTAAGAAGTGGTTTCATTCTCGTTTTACGAGTTTTTCCCTGCCTCAGCTGTTTGGTGTGTTTGAGATTCATTCCAGGAACAATATCTTGGTTTCTGCGCCTACTGGTGCTACTAAGACATTAACCGGTTTCTTGTCAATCCTGAACGAACTGGTTGATTCTGCTGAGAAGGGTGTTTTGCAGGATAAGGTGTATTGTGTTTACATCTCTCCTTTGAAGGCTTTGTCTAATGATATCAGCAAAAACCTGAAAGAACCGTTAGAGCAGATTGAGAATATTGCTGGCAAAAAGCTCGGTATTCGTGTTGCTGTGCGTACTGGTGATACTTCACAAGCAGAAAGAAGCAAGATGTTGAAGAAAGTCCCTCATATTTTGATTACAACTCCTGAATCCTTAACAATCCTGCTTACCTCTCCTAAGTTTCGTGAGAATCTTAAAGGTGTTGAGTGGTGTATTGTTGATGAGATTCATGCTCTAGCAGAAAATAAGCGTGGCACTCACTTATCTTTATCATTAGAGCGTTTGCAGTGTTTGTCTCTTGGTTTGTGCAGGGTTGGTTTGAGTGCTACTGTTGCTCCGATTGATGAGATTGCTGGTTTTCTTGTTGGCAATAATCGTCCTTGTAAGATTGTTGATATTCAGTTCTTGAAAAATTTGGATTTGCAGGTTGTTTCTCCTGTTGACAATTTGATTGATACTCCTCATTCTGCTGCTCATCATGCTATGTATTCTTTGATTGATGATTTGATTCAGAAGCATAAGACTACTTTGATTTTTACTAATACGAGGAGTGCTA
>JAHWHB010000053.1 GCA_019323575.1 Candidatus Woesearchaeota archaeon | reverse complement strand
TGGTTTTTTGTTGGTTATCACTTGTGAGAACTAAATTTTAGCTTACTTCTATTGTTACTGGTATTCTTGTGACTGCTATTAGGTCTGATGCTATTAGCACTATGTTCTTGTTTCCTGTTGTTTTTGGCGTTATTGATAACTGGTTGTTTTGTACTGTTACGTCTAGTCCTTCTGCTGTTGTGCTTAAATATACTAGAGGGTCTTCGTCTGCGTCTGTGAAGTACTCGTCTAGGTTGTACGTGCTGGCCTGGTTTGCTTTTGCTTTTAGTGTTCTTGATGTTGCTTTCCATGCTGGTGCTGTGTTGCCTTTTCTTTCTATTTTGTATGCTATTTCTGTTAGTGTTAGTTTGCTTCCTTTTTCTACTTGTGCGAACAGGTCTATTACGTTGGATGGTGCGTTTAGCTCGCAGGTTTCCTCGCAGGAATCTATGAACTTGCCGTCGTTTCCTTTTGCGCTGTCGAATACGAGCTCGAACTTGTCTCCTTGCTTGTAATACAGTTTCACTGTTCCTTCGTATGTTCCGCTTGCTTGTAGTGTTATTGGTTTGTCTCTTAGTGTCATCTGGTGTAGTTTTGTTTCTGTGAATGTTATGTTTACCGGTTGTCTGACTGTGTTTTCTAGTCCTGCCAGTCCTACTATGCTTGGTTTTAGGAATACTAGTACGCTCATTGCTATTACCAAGATTCCTGCTATTATGAGATGATATGGGATTTTTAGTTTTCTTTTTGTCTGGTTTACTTTTTTGAATAGTGTTGTTACTTGGCTGTATGCTAGTTCTTTGTGGTATTGTTCCAGCTGGCTTTTTTCTATTTGGTGGTACGTGTCCACTACTTCTAGATATTTTTGTTTTGCGTCTTTTATTTTTTCTTCTCTTAGAAATTGTTCTGTCTGTGATTGTAATTCTACGAATTTTTTTACTAGTTCTTCGTCTGCCATCTCTTTTTAGTTGTTTTCTGTTTGTTTTCTATTTAAGCTTTTTGGCGTATTCTGGTACCGCAACCATGCTGAATTTTCAATTCAGCTGGGCTTCGGAGAACTAAAAGTTCTCCGAAACGTTTATAAATCACCTTCTGAAATTATCGGTTTATGGTAAGTTTTAAGCTTGTTATTGGCGGCAAGGATGGAAAATGTGTCCAGAAGGAGCTTCAGGAGCCTGAGGCTAAGGCTTTCTTGGGCAAGAAGATTGGAGATGTTGTCAGTGGAGACCTTGTTGGTTTGGGGGGTTATGAATTTATTGTTACTGGCGGCAGTGATTATTGTGGTTTTCCTATGCGTAAGGATGTTGAGGGTTTTGCTAGGAAGCGTATTCTTGCTGTTGAGTGTATTGGTTTGAAGAAAAAGTCTAAGGGCACAAGGGTTCGTAAGACTGTTTGCGGCAATACTATTCATCCGAAGATTTCTCAGATTAATTTGAAGGTTGTGAAAGAGGGCAAGGAGCCTTTGGCTGTTAAGGAAGAGAAGAAGGAAGAAGAGAAGAAAGAGTGATTTTTCTTTTGTGTTTTCAAAATCGCGCCTTAGCTTAAGCTAAGGTCATTTTTTCTCCCCGCGCAGAGCTAAGGGGAGAGAAAAATGAGTCGGAGACCGCGATTTCAGAATTTATCCTATCAGTTTTAGTTTTCCTGTGATTTTGTCGATTTTTTCTGCTTTGTCTGGTCCTATTCCTGCGCAGGTTGCCGTGCCTGGTTTTAGGTGTGTGTGTCCTGCGTCTGTTATTAGTGCAACTACTAGTCCTGCGTCTTCTGCTTGTTGTTTGTACTGGTAGAGTTCTTCTTTGTCTTTGACTTTTAGCACTGCTTTTTTCATTCCTTGTTCCTGCCATTTTTTTATGTCGTCTTTGTGTGATTTTAGTACTGCTGCAACTGACGCATGGCTTGCTTGTGCTGACATTTTGCCTTTTGTTAGTTTTAGGTCATCTCTTACTAGAATTACTTGTTTGTATTCCATCTTTATCCGTAATAGTATCCTGGTCTTACGCCTTGCGGGTAGATGAAGTATTTTCCTTTTTGGCAGTTTAGTACTTCTTGGTTGTTTACTATTGATGTTATCCATCCTTTTGGTATTAGTGTTCTTTTGAGTTTGTCCATCATGTCTTCTCTGTTGTATGGTGTGCGCAGATAGCAGTAGATGTCTCCTCCGTATATTTTTGGCATTGCTGCGCTTGTTGGCGGGAACCATCCTGTTACTTCGTACATTGGTCCTGCTACTGGTACTGCGTAGCATGAGAACATGTCTTTTGGTGATGGTATTTCTGGGAACAGGTCTGCCCAGCACATGCTTGCTTCGTACATTGTGCCGTATTCTCCTTTGAAGAATATTAGTATTGGTGTTTGTGAGCCTATTGTTCTTGATGTTGCTTCTGCTGGGTATTGTGGCATGGGGCTTCCTGGCCTGTATGGTGGGAATTTGTATGTTTCTGCTATTCCTTGGTCGTATACTCCTATTCCTAGTTGTGTCAGGTTTCCTTTTAGCATTGTTAGGAGTCCGAATAGTGCTACTATTGCGATTATGCCTAAGAATACCATTGATATTTTTGTCTGTCCTTTCATTTTAAAAAAAAATTAAAATTTTATTGTGGGAATGGGAATGTTTTTGCGCCTACCCAGCATAC
>JAHWHB010000052.1 GCA_019323575.1 Candidatus Woesearchaeota archaeon | reverse complement strand
CTAATAAGGGTGATGTTGCGGCTTTGAGTGCTGGTGTTGGAGAGGGTTCTACTTTTTATCTGAAGTTTCCTTATGTTGAGAAGTAGTTAGGTCTTTTGTTGTTGTTATTGTTTTGTATGGTATTTCTACTGAGTTTATGTGGAAGTATTCTATTAGCATTTCTGAGGGTCCAAAATTTGAGAGCAGTCTGCACGCGTTTGCATCTTCTGGCGCGTGTTGTTTTATTGCTGTTTCGATTTGTTCTCGTTTGCTTGCGCTGTATTCTCTTTCTTCCCTGATTGTTTTAAATCTGTGGCTTCCTGGTATTAGTCTTGCGTTGACGTATATTCTGCCTGTTTCATTCCCTTCTCTTCCAAGGGGGATGTAGAGTCTGCTGTTTTCATCCATCATTATTAATCTGATTCCATCAAACGAGCCGATTTCCAGGTTCGCAAATGCGTCTATGTGCACGCCGTCGTCATCTACGCCTGCTATTCTTAGGCAGTCTCTGTCTCCTCTGCTTCCTAGAAATACTGTCAGGTCTTTATCTATTATCTTGTTGCTCATTCTTTTCTTTTTCCTTAATTTAATATTTAAGTATATCTATTGCGGAGTGGTTATATGGTTTGATAGCAACTTTTATATATAGACAATCCTCTCACGTGTATAATAAAAAAGAGGTGCATAAGATGAGATTTAACAAAAAGGCAGCTCTAGAGCTATCTATTACAGCTATTGTTGTTCTTATTATTGCGATTACGGTTCTCGGTTTGGGAATCGGTTTTATTAAGAAGCAGTTTGGTGCTGGCGCTGAGATGGTCACTCAGGAATTGGTTAAAATTAAGGACCAGTTGAAGGAGCAGGTCAGGACTGGCGGTGAACTGCTGGTCTTCTCCATTCCCGACCAAATCAAGAGCGGCACTCCTCAGGCGGTTTTGATTGGTATTAGGAATACTGCTGCGAATTTCGAAGGCAAGGATAGGGTGTGTTTCAGGGTTGAGGTCAAGTGTATTAAGCCGTTCACTCCTGATGCCCAGTGCGTTCCTGATGTGATGGGTCCTGTTGCTGTTGGCGGGTATGCTCCTGATGAAGGGTGGGCTCCTGTTAAGGGCAATCATAACTGGTTCAGGAGCATTCTTGGCGAGTTTGACCTCAAGAATTATGAGGGTGATGTTTTTGATGCCATCATGCAGGTGAGGGGCATTAAGCCTGATTCGTATCAGATGGAGATTAACGTTTACAAGGCTATTGATGACAAGGCTTGTGTTGATGGTCCTGATTTTAGCGACAAGAATGCTGCTTTGTACGCTAGCAAGTCTTTCATCCTGAACGTGGTGTGAAAATGAACAAGGCAAAACGTCGTCTGGCTGGTCATGAGGAATTTGAGATTATGAAGCTGGTGCTTGACAAGTTTTTATGGGTCGGCACTGCTTTGATGGGCTGGGGTTTGTACAGGAGCATTGCTGTTGATTACAAGGATGGTTTGTGGTTTATTGTTGCAGGCGCTCTTGTCATGCTCGTGTTCAGCTGGGTTATCATAAAGGAATTTGAGCAGGTAAGGTAATATTTATATACAGTATTGCCTGGATTTTGTTAAAATGAGGTGTAAATTACTTGTTGTTCTGGCTTTTTTGCTCTTGTTGTCAGCTTGTGCTGGCGAGTGCAAGACTGCTGCTGATTGTGTAGGTAAGTCGCGCGCTGCTTATACTGCTGATTGTGTTGACAAGACCTGCGTTTACAATCCTATTCCGAATACTTGCGGCAATGGTTTGTGCGAGCCTCCTGAGAATAAGTGTTCTTGCTCGCAGGATTGCGGCTCTTGTGTTGGCAAGGTTCCTAATTCGCAGTTTTTAACTCAGCAGTGTGTTCAGAATCAGTGTGTTGAGGATGTTGCGGTTAATCTTGTTAAGCCTATTTCTGGTTCTGCTGAGCAGTCCAGTGCTGGTGACAAGTTCAAGTTTGATACTATATATAATCAGCCGTTTAATCTGAAAAAGGATACTTTTGATGTCGTGCTTTCTCTCTCCCAGCTTGCTATTCAGAACAGGGAGCATCGTGTTGTGAGCATGGAGTTGTCTGCTACTACAAAGGATGGCAGGACTGTAACTCTTGCAAGGCAGAATGTTGACAAGTTTTTGTGGGCTGTTGGAAGTTCTGTTAGTGAGGATTTGATTCTTGATTATGTTACTGTTGAGAAGGAGGGTGAGCTTTCTAATCTTGTTTTGAAGGTTCAGTATGAGTATGTGATTGTGCAGGCTGGCAAGAAGACTCCCCGCTCAGCTGTTTTGCAGAACAGGTACAGGGAGAAGTTTGTGTTTGTGAACCCTTCTGCTTCTTATCCTTGTCCTGCGAGCTGTGATGATAATAATCCTGGTACAAAAGATTCTTGCGGTCCTCAGACTGATTATTTCTGCCGTCATGAGCCTATTCCTAATGCTTGCGGCAATTTCAGGTGTGATGGTAGTGAGAACAAGTGCACGTGTCCTGTTGATTGTGGTCCTTGTTCTGGCAGTGCTGGCTCTTATCTTGAGTATGTGTGCAAGGCTAACAAGTGTACTACTCAGTTGAAGCCTGGTGTTGTTGTTCAGCCGAGCTCGATTTTTGATGACAGGAGTCTTGGCCCGGTTCAGTTGAATAATAATTATAAGTTCACCAGTCCTTTTGATGTTAGCAAGGATAAGTTTGAGTTTGATTTTAAGGTTTACAGGATGGATCCTTCTGTCAGTGAGGTTATGATTGAGACTGTTAGGCTTTTGGAGGGCACTCAGCAGCTTGCTGAGGTTTCTGTGAGCCAGACTCTTGGCGACCAGCCTTCCAAGGTTAGTGTTTCTATTCCTGGCATTGTTGAGCCTGAAGAGGAGCATATTGTTTCGCTTGCTGTCTGGTACAGGTTTGTCCAGGATGGCAAGGATAAGACTGGCAAGTTTGAGAAGCCTCTTGGAAAAATAACTTTTATTAGGCCTGAGTGATGTTTTTGCAACGGCTCGGTTAAGGTTGCTTTTTTTCTCCCCTCGCAGATGCGGGGAGAAAAAAAAGATTTGAGGCAGTAGCAAAATGAAAAAAATGAACAAAAAAGGTTTTGAGATGAGTATTGGGCTTATTGTTCTTATTATTCTCTCTATTGTTATTTTTTCTTTGTCTTTGTATTTTATTTTCAAATGGTTTGGTTCTGCTGAGGAGTTGAAGGCTGAGATTGACAGGCAGACGAGTGACCAGATTACTGCTGCTTTGAAGACTGGCAACCAGCTTGTTGCTATTCCTGTTGCTGTTCAGCAGGCTAAGCGGGGCAAGTCCGCTTCTTTTGGACTTGGTGTTAGGAATATTGCTGCTGAGAAGCGTTTTAGTATGGCTCTTGATTTTTCCGGCGCTTATTATCCTGATGGTAAGGAGATTCCTGCAGATGCTATGTATATGAATGAGCACTGGCTTGGTGGTTTTGCTACTGCTGATATTGGTTTGCTTAAGCGTAATGAGCAGAGGGTTGTTCCGTTTTTGATTAAAGCAGACCTAAATGTCGCTCCTGGTGTTCCTGCTCCTATGGGTGATTACGTGTTTAATGTTTGCGTGTACGATAAGCCTTTGACTGTTGCTGCAGAGCCTCCTGCTCGTTGTTCTATTGGCCAGTTTAAGATTAATTCAGAAGCTTTCTACACTAGTAAGATTTATCAGGTTACTGTGAAGCTGGTTTAATCTCTCTTTTCTACTTCATAAATCCTTAAAAAGTTGGGTTTTACAGCAGGATTTATGAAAGATGAAGAAATGGACTGGATTTTGGGAAAAGATGTTTGGAAGTATTCTTGGGATATGATTGATTTTTTTAATGACCTGAGAGCTAAAAATCAACTGGCTGCTTATTCTTTTGATGGAAAAGCTCCTGGTTCAGGCGATGTTATTATGATTCAAAATGGTGTTTTGGTTCCTCGAGAGATAGATGAGGGCTCTTCAATATTAAGGCATCCTGACAAGTTGGTCGATAAAGATGTTTTTTATCATTTGCAGGTTAGTGAGGACGGCATGGATGATGATGATTGTTCTCCTATTGTTAGGCATAGGTGTATTGTTGAGAAGTTGTATAAGCCTAAGTTTGAAAGTGTTTCGCACAGGGGCGATTTGTCAGGCAGGGGTTGGCTTACTGTTCCTTCAAAGATGGTTATCGCTCGTTTGCGTGTGTCTGTTGATGACCATGTTGACTTTGGCCCCAGAGATGGAAAGTTGTCTGTTTTTGGTGAGATGGGTCATTTGTATGAACTGATTTGCAGGTATGTTGAGAAGGGTTAGTTTATTTGCACGCTCTTCTGTGCACGCTTTTTACTGTCTTGAATTTCTTTCTTAGGTATTCCATGTCTGCTGTTGCTTTCTGAATTGTCTATTCGTCTTTTGTCACGTTTCTTAGCTGTAATAGTCTTCTTATGACTGTTGCGTAGCTGTCTTTTCTTACGAGTTTTTCTAGAAGTTGTCTTCTTTTTGCTGCTGGGAGTTTTTTTGTCCAGCCTCCAAGCTTGCCTCCTTCAAAGTGCGCCCATTTTCTTATGTGTGCCATTTTTTGGTGTGGTGATTTTCTCTCCCCTTGTGGGGGGAGAAGAAAATCATTGCTTGTAAAGCGGAAGAGCGTTATTTGAATGTGCCTACCATTACTCCTTTTACGTTTTCAAATGGAACAAGCCAGTCGTCTTCTTTTTCGTTTGCTGTTCCTTTTGTTTTGTAGTATGTTTTGCCGTCTTTTTGTATTATGTCAACTACCATGTGTAGTATGATTGCGTCTGAGCCTGGCTCGTAGAATGATATCACGTCTCCTGCCAGGATTTCATCTCGTGTTGGTTTTTTTTCGAAGACTGTTGAGTCGTGTGTTATTAGTGGTGCCATGCTGTCTGTTCTGACTTTTGCGTATTGTATGTCTGGCTCTTCTATTACTATTCTGTTGGAATAGACTTTTATTGCTTCGAATGGTATTCTTTGTATGCTTTCTGCTTGTACATCTGTTGTTGCTAGTCTTGTTTCTGCTGTTATTGGTATGTTGGCCAGCATGAAGCCTAGTAAGAAGAAGATGATAGCTATAACCACCCCTTTCATCCTTAACCCCTTTGAAGTTAAGGCAAACTTGTGTTTTAAAGTTTCATTATCACTCGAGAGTGAAACGATATTAAAGCCTAAATCAGTATACAAAAGAGTAACTTTTATATACTTGTTTTTTTATAGCTCTATTTGAGGGATTGAGAGTGAGAACGCCAGTATTGATTTTCATAATTCTATTGTCCGTGGCATGTGTGAGTGCTGTTAATGTTACGCTTATACCCCAAGCAATCTATGAGACGACTTCATCTTGGGAAGCGTTGGATGTGAACAATTATCGTGGCAGTTCTGTTGTTTCTAGAGTTGCTGTTGGTTCTCCGCTTCGGATTTCT
>JAHWHB010000051.1 GCA_019323575.1 Candidatus Woesearchaeota archaeon | reverse complement strand
TTTTTGTTTTGTCGCGGTTGTGGTCTTATAAGACCAGTGCTCTACCAGGCTAAGCTACGGGCCCGTAGCTTTGAGTTCTTCTGTTTTGGTATTTAAAGGGTATAGTTTGAGAATGGAAACCAAGGGTATATCGTGGGATTAAGCGAAGCGAAATCCCACTTGAATGGTTTTGATTAAACTTTTTTCAAAAGTTTATGCGCTGGCCGGGATTCGAACCCGGGCAACAGCCTCTTTGCTGCTCGTGAGCAGCTGCATATGCATTTTACTTTCTCACGAGCACCAATGGCAAGGCTGTGTCATAACCACTAGACCACCAGCGCGATATTGGTGAAGGCAAAACAGGTCTATAAAAATCTTACTAAGAATATTTGATAAAACTGTCTGTCGCTGCGTTTCGGCTTTGCCGAGATTGCTTTCTTCTCCCCACGCAGAGCTAAGGGGAGAAAAAGCAAGTCTGTAAGACCGCAGCGGATATTTTGAATAATGAGAAATTATTCTATCTTTGCCTGTTCGAATGGTCCTGTTATTGCTGTTGCTGGGTTGTTGAAGTAGGTGTTTGCCACGTATTTTACTTCTTGTGGTGTGACTTGTGCTAGTTTTTCTGGGTATTCTACGTCGTATTCGTAGCCGTAGCCTTGCATTTCATATAATCCAAGGTAGTTTGCCTGGTCGATTGTTTTTTGGTGGTCAAGGAAGAAGAATCCTTTGATTTTTTGTTTTACTACTGTCATTTCGTCTTCTGGCACGTCTTCTTTTTTGAGTAATTCTAGTTGTTCTGTTATTCCTGCTATTGATTCGTTAAGTGTTTCTGGTCTTGTTACCATGTATATTTTCATGAATCCTGTGCTTCTGGTGCTTGGCGCTATTGATGTTACTGTGTACGCTAGTGCTCTTTTGTCTCTTAGCTCGTAGAACAGTCTGCTTCCTGAGCCTGAGCCTAGTATTGCGTTTGCCATTCTTAGTTTTATGAAGTCTGGATGTACTGCAGGCACCAGCTGGTGTCCGTATTGTATATAGAAGCTTTCTATTGGCATGTTTTGTGTTAGTGTTATTGGCTGTATTCTTGGCGGCATCTCAAATGTTTCTTTCGGTGTTTGTTTTTGCTGCATTCCTTTGAACAGGTGTTGTATTGCGTTGATTGTTGCTCTTTCTTTCAGGTTTCCTGCTATTGATAAGTATGTGTTGTTCGGCACGTACCATTCTTTGTAGTGGTTGATTATGTCTTCTCTGGTGATTTGTTTGACTGTTTCTACGTATCCGTCTATTGGGTGCTCATATGGGTGTCCTTGGTAGATTGCTTTCATGAATAGTTCTTCTGCGACTACGTTTGGCTGGTCTTTTTTGGATTCTAATTCTCCGATTAGTATTGTTCTTTCTCTTTCTACTTCTTCTGGCAGGAATGTTGGGTTTAGTAGGACGTCTTGGAGCACGTCTAGTGCTGTGCTGAACTTGTCGCTTGGGATTTCGATTACTATTTCGCTGTATTCTGCGTATGTTCTTGCTTTTATTGCTCCTCCTGCTTGTTCTATTTCTTTGACTATTTGTTCTCTTGTTCTTTTTTCTGTTCCTGATAATAGCATTCTGTTTGTGAAGAATGATAGTCCGTGTTTTTCTCCGTCTGCTGCTATGCTTCTTTTTATCATTAGGTCTATTCCTATCATTCCTGTGTCTGGATTCTCTTTTAGAAGTACAGTCATTCCGTTGTTTAGGACGTATTTGCTTCCTGCTTTTGTGTGTTCTTCATAGCTTATGCTGGTGCAGGCTGCCAGTAATATCAGTAATATTGCTATTTTTTTCATAGTTTTGGTTTCAGCTCGTACATTGTGTATGCTGTGAAGTATTTTTGCGCTACCTGTCTTACGTCTTCTTTGCTTACTGCGTTGATTTTGTTCATGAATTCTGTGTAGTCTACGTCGTCTATCCATGCCTGTCCGATGTCAAATCCTACTTGGAATATTTCTTCTTGTTCTTTGACTTTTGTTGTTCTTATCGTCATTTTTGCTCTTTCCAGTTCTTCGTCTGTTACGTGTTCTGTTTTGAGTCTGTTGAATTGTAATAAGAGTTCTGCTTTTGCTTGGCCTGTTTTTTCTGGGTCTGTTACTGCCAGCACCCCTATGACTCCTAACTCATTCATTGGTGTGTACCCGCTGTATGCCCTTGTTATGAGGTTTTTTTGTTTCTTGACTATTTGTTCTACTCTTGAACTGTCTCCTACTGCTAGTATTGTTTGTAGCACGTGCATTGCGTATCTGTCTTCATCTGTTGCTTTTGGAGCGAGATATCCGATTTCTATGTAGTTGTATCCTATGTCTTTGTAGCTGCTGTTGTATTTTGGTTCTTTTCCTGGCAGTTCTGTTGGTCTTGTTATTTCTGGGAGTGGTTTTGGTTCTAAATTGCCCAGTGCGTCTTTGATTTTTTGCAGGGTTTCTTCTTTGTTTACGTCTCCTGCTACGAGTATGTTCATGTTGTTTGGCACGTACCATGTTCTGTAGAACTTGCTGATTTCTTCCTTGTTTGCTTTTGGTATTGTGTCTTTGTAGCCTATGATTGGGTTTCTGTATGGGTGTTTGTCTATTAATAGTAGTGCGAGTTGTGTGTCTGTGTATCTTTCAGGTTCATTGAAGTCTGTTCTTTGTTCTTCTAGTATGACTTGTTTTTCTTTTTCTATTTCTGTTTCGTCAAATGCTGGGTTTAGCAATAGGTCTACTATGTTTGGGAATATGTCGTCGAACTTGTCTGATGGTACTGTGACGTAGAACATTGTCCAGTCGTAGGAGGTCATCGCGTTTAGTTCTCCTCCTAGGCTTTCTACTTTTTTGTGGAAGCTTCCTACTGGTTGTGTTGGTGTTCCTTTAAACCAGATGTGTTCAAAGATGTGTGCTATTCCTTCGTATCCTTTTGGCTCGTTTTTAGCTCCTACGTGAATCCAGAACTGTATTGTTACTAATGGCAGGGTGTGCATCTCTCTGATTGTGACTGTCAATTCGTTGTCTAGTATTGTCACATCTGATTTTTCCTGTATTGATGTTAATGGCACGTCTACCTGCTTTGCAGGGTTTCTGTAATAGTATGAAAGGATTCCTAGTGCTATGAGTATTATTAACGCTCCTATAAGTAGTCTTCTGTATAGTTTTTTAGTTACTCTCACCATCTTTTTTGTAGAATTATTATATGATATTATTTAAATGTTAGTGGACCCGGGCGGATTCGAACCGCCGACCTTCTCGGTGTAAACGAGACGTTATAGCCGCTAAACTACGGGTCCGTGTTATTGGTTTTCTTTTGTTTCCTTTTTAAAGCTTTTGTGCATAACAT
>JAHWHB010000050.1 GCA_019323575.1 Candidatus Woesearchaeota archaeon | reverse complement strand
TTCAACATGAGAAAGCTTGTTTTGTTGTTGTTATTTCTGGTTTCTTGTCAGATTCCTTCTCAATTGCCTTTTCAGAAGACAGCAAAGGGTCCTGTTGTTCAGGAGATTATGACCGGCACTTCTGCTTTGGATGTTTCGTTTAATCCTAATTCTATTAGTGATGTTTTGATGTGCCAGCAGGCTAATGTTATGGTTGACATGCGTAATTCTGGCGCGTATAATATTGATGATGGTTCTTTTACTTTTATTTTTGAGGATCAGTATTTTGAGGCTGTTGGTTCGAGTAAAGGTGATTTTTCTTTGGATGGTAAGTCTTATTTTAATCCTCAGGGCGATTTTATGTTGAAGGAGTTTAGGATTAAGAATAAGGGTTTGCCTTCTCAGTTGGAGTCTTATGTTTCTCCTTTGATTTTCTTGGCTTGTTATACGTATAAGACTTTTGGTACTGTTCAGGTTTGTGTTGACCCTGATATTATGAACTTGAATCCGAATAAGCCCTGCCGCATTGAGCCTGTTGCGCTTTCTGGCGGTCAGGGCGCCCCTGTTGCTGTTACTCGTGTTGAGACTCTGATGGTTCCTGAAGAAGAGCAGGTGCGTCCTGCTTTTGCTGTTTTCATTCAGCACTTGGGCTCTGGTAGTGTTGTTTCTAAAGAGGGTGCAAAACTTGCTTGTACTGCTGAGAAAATTAAGATAGGGGAGTTGTTGAGCAAGGTTAGTGTGAATGTGAAGGTTAAGGATCTTGTGCTTGATTGTCCTGACGAGCTTGTACGTCTTGAGGCTGATAAGGAGTCTCGTGTTATTTGTAAGTTCCCCGAGCTTATTGGTATGAACTCGGGTACTTATAGTACTGTTTTGAGTGTTGAGATTGATTATGGTTATGTGAGCAGTGCTTTGTTGCCTGTCAGTGTGACTAGGTTGGCTGGCCAGACTGCTTGCACTCGTTAAACCAAAAAGTATTTATAAGGAAGTGATTGGAATGGTGTGTATGAAAAAGAGTGTGTTATTGTTGTTTTTAGCTGTTATTGTTGCTTGTGCGCCAGTTCAGAAAGAGGCTGCTGAGCCTGTTGATTTTCGTTATGGTACTGAGGGTTTGTATATGAGTTTTGTCCCTAACCTTCCCCCTCCTCGTTTGCTTGATAGTGAGCCGTTTAATGTTATGCTCATGGTTGAGAACAGGGGCACTACTAATGTGGGCAGGGGTGATGGTGATATCTTCCTGTCTGGTTTTGATCCTAGAATTATTACTATGTCCGCAGACCGCCAGCCTGTTCCTGATTTGGAGGGCAGGGGTCCTTTTATTCCTAAGGGTGGTTTTAATACTGTAAGTTTTTCTGGCACTATTGCCAAGCTTTCTTCTTATCGTATTGATAAGTACCAGCCGACTATTTTGGCTACTGCTTGTTACAGGTATGAGACTGTTGCTAGTGCTCAGGTCTGTATTGATCCTAATCCTTTTGCGCCTGCTAGTGCGCCTAAGGTTTGCACTCCTGGTACTGTCTCTCTTGGCTCTCAGGGCGCGCCTATTGCTGTGACTTCTGTTGAGGTTGAGCCGTCTCCCACTAAGACTCGTTTTAGGATTCATCTTCAGAATGTTGGCGGCGGGGATGTTTTCCTGCCTGATTCTGAGTATCTTTCAAAGTGCAGTCCTTATAGTGACCCTGGTTTGGGCTTTAATGAGGTTGATTTTGTGCGTGTTGATGAGGTTATGATTGCCGGCACAAGTTTGAAGGCAAGTTGTAAGCCTCTTGATAGTAGGGGTTCTTTGCGTTTGACTGGTGGCAGTGCTTCGTTGTTTTGTGAGTTTGATGTTGCTAGCATGCGTGCTCAGAGTGCTTATTTGTCTCCTTTGAATGTCATTTTGAAGTATGGTTATAGGCAGAGTATTTACATGCCTGTTGAGATTCGTCCTACTTCATAATTTTAAAAAATGGAGTGTGAGTTAAAAATGAGGCGATTGATTGTAATTTTGGTTTTGGCTTTGATTGTTGTTTCTTGCAAGCCTGGAGAGCAGAAGGCAGTCTCTCTTACTGCTCCTTTTATTGGTGGCACTCAGGGTCTTAGTGTTGCTTTTCAGGATTTTAGAGCTGATGTTTTTGATGGGGGTCTTGACCCTTTTGATGTGATTGTTAAATTGGAGAATAAAGGAGAAGCTCTTGTTGCTAAGGAAGATGTTAAGGTTAAGCTTTCTGGTATTAATCCTGCTGAGTTTGATAAGTCTGAGGCTGATTTGACTAAGAACGCTCCTGATGATATTATTGAGAACCGTTTGCAGGAAACTGGTGTTTTGCCTGGCCCTCCTGTTTTTGTTGATTTTATTGGTTTGAATCATAAGGGCAGTATTGCTGGTGCTTCTGCTGGTTTTACTTTGAGGGCTGATGTTTGTTATTTGTATAGGACTCGTGCTGTTAGCAAGTTGTGTGTTCGTGAGAACTTGTTGACTCCTCGTGCTGGAGGTATTTGTGAGATTAACGAGGCCAAGCCTGTTTACAACAGCGGAGCTCCCATTCAAATTTCTAAGTTTGAGGAGATTGCTAGGGCTAAGGACAAGCTTGGTTTTTCTTTTGAGATAAAGAATGTTGGTTCCGGAAATGTTTTTGAGAGAAACTCTAAATGTGACCGTTCTGAGCGCAGGTTTGAGAACCGTGTTTATGTCGCTATTGGCACTGGCCTGCCTGGTCTTTCCTGCACTGGTCTTGAGAGTACTGCTTTGGGCGTCGAAGGCTTTGTTACTTTGTATGGCGGTTCTAAGATTATCTCTTGTGCCCAGCCCATCTCAACGCGTTCTGACTTTGAGCAGATTGTTGGTGTTGAGGTTGTGTATGATTACGAGCAGTCTATCCAGAGTACTTTTAACGTAAAAAGTTCAGGAGAATAAGTTACTGATGTCCTGCTAGAACGAATTGTGCTAGTAGTGATTCTAGTTGTATGAACTCATCTGCTCCTTCTACTAGTCTGAATTCGGTTTCACCGCACTTGTCTATTAGCACTACTTTTTTTCTTCCGTCTATCTCTAGTCCCCATATCTCTGCTTGTATTTGTTTTATTGCGTCTAGGCCTGATAGTCCGTAGCGGAGCATTACGTCTAGTAGTTTTTCTCTTGATTTTATGAAGTCTCCTTTTAGTGCTGTTGTGAGCACTTCTTTGATTTCTGTTGGCTTGGCTACTGATGCCAGGGAAAATATTATTTCTGGTGTTATTTGTTTTTCTGTGGCTGAGCTTTGGAGCACGTTTGTTGCTCTTCTGCAGTCTCCTTCTGATATTGTTACTAGTGCTTCTTTTGCTTCTTCTGATACTGTTAGTTTTTCTGTTTGTACTATTTTTTGGATGTATTCTAGTAATTGTTCTTTTGGCAGTGGTTTGAATCTGAATATTGCGCACCTGCTTTGTATCGGGTCTATTATTTTGCTGCTGTAGTTGGCTGCCAGTATGAACCTGCACGTGGCTGTGTGGTTCTCCATGGTTCTTCTTAGTGCTTGTTGCGCCTCTTTTGTTAGTGCGTCGCACTCATCTAGGAATATTATTTTGAATGGTACGTTTCCTATTGCTTTTGTTCTTGCAAAGTCTTTGACTTTGTTTCTTACTATGTCTATTCCTCTCTCATCGCTTGCGTTTAGCTCCAATAGGTTATCTCTGTATACCTCTCCGAATAGTGTTCTTGCTATGACTAGTGCTATTGTGCTTTTTCCTACGCCCGCTGGCCCTGCAAATAATAGGTGCGGAAGGTTTCTTTGTTTGACGAATGCTTTTAGTTTGCTGACTATTTCGCCTTGTCCTTTTATGTCGTCGAATGTTTTTGGTCTGTATTTCTCTGTCCAGATTGCTGATTCTTCTACCATCCCCTATTTGAGTCTTATTTGTATGTTTAAAAAGATTATTGTGAAGGAGACTTATACTATGTCTTCTTCAGAAACCACTATGAAGTCTCCTAGCGCGATTACTGCGCTGAAGGGTATTAGGAGTTCTCCTTCTTTGCTTTTTTCTAGTTCTAGTTTTTCTGTGTATTGTGTTGGGTTTTTGAGTACTACGTGTATGAGTTCTCCTGATTTTACCTCAAATACTATGTCTCCTACTTCTCCGAATCTTTTTCCGCTTTTGCTGACTACTGTCTTTCCTATTAGTTGTTTAGAGAACTTTTTTTGATCATCAACCATTCCTATCACCTTTCTTAAATGATAACATGATTGCTAACTTCGAGATATTTAAAGTTTACGGAATGGGTGTGGATTGTCGTGCTATTTGCCTGCACGCTTCGCACCTTCCGCACCCTTCTGGCAGCTCTTTTGTTTCCATGGTTTTTCTGATTTTCTCTGTTATTTCTGTTATTTCTTCTTTCATAAAGGGGTTTATTGTGATGGTTCTTCTTGTGTTGTGGTCTATATAGCAGACTGCTGCTGTTGGTATTTTGGTGTTGAATTGGTCTTCTAGCATTAGTGCGTATGCTGTTGCTTGTACTCTGTGCTCTTTCCAGGTTCCTTCTTTGGGTGGTTTTCCGCTTTTTAGTTCTAC
The DNA here is from genome assembly GCA_019323575.1 of Candidatus Woesearchaeota archaeon. GTDB lineage: Archaea > Nanobdellota > Nanobdellia > Woesearchaeales > ARS49 > CABMGU01. The sequence goes on along the minus strand of JAHWHB010000050.1, from coordinate 10,067 downwards.
TGGGATTATGCCTGTTTCGTGGCATTCTAGTTTGTCTATTCTTCCTTTTAGTCCTAATTTTTCGCTTTGTATTTTGTACTCTGTTTTGATTTTTGGTGTTAGCGCGTGCCAGAGGTTTTCTCCTTTTAGCCCTTTTTGCAGGAAGGGCATTATTCTGTTGATTTTTTCTTGTGTCTCAAATTTTACTATTGGCGCTGCTTCTTGGTATGCTTTGGCTAGTGGCATGTTTACTTTTCTTAGTGCGTTTGAGTGTTTTATGATTATTGTTTGCAGCAGCTTTGTAAAGGCCTGCTGCAATTGTTGTTGTATGTTTTCTGGTTTTAGTGTTTTTACTAGGTTCTCTTCTTCTTTTGAGATTGTTTCGTGTAGTTTGTGTTTTATCAAGCCTAGTATCATTACGTCTTTTGGCGGTTCCTCTTCTTGCAATACGTATGTTCTGTAGAATGAGACCGGGCAGTATGTCCAACTGCTCAATGCCGTGACTGGTATCATTTTTTTTGGTTTTTTTGTTGCTTTTTTATACCTTGTGGCTGTTTGTCCAGTGAACCAAAGTTTTAAATATCGTTGTGTTAAAGTTCTGAGCATGGATGCTGCTGAGAAGTTTGAGCTTATCACGAGGAATCTGGATGAGGTTTTGATGCCTGATGAGTTGAAAGCTTTGATTCAGTCAGGTGTTCCTTTGAGGCATTATATTGGTTTTGAGATTTCGGGTTATGTTCATCTTGGCACTGGTCTTGCTACTGGCAGGAAGATTGCTGATTTTCAGAAGGCGGGTGTTAAGTGCAGTATTTATCTTGCCACTTATCATGCTTGGATTAATAATAAGCTTGGTGGCAATCTTGATACTATTAGGCGGGGTGCTAATTACTTTAAGGAGGGTTTGATTGCTGGAATGCTTTGTGCTGGTGCTGATCCTGATAAGGTTAAGTTTGTTTCTGGTGATGAGTTGTATCATCATAATGATGATTTTTGGCGCATGGTTATTGATATCGCTAAGAATACTACTTTGAATCGTTCTATGCGTGCTACTACGATTATGGGCAGACAGTCTGCTGGGGAGATGCCTCTTGCTTGGTTGATGTACGCTCCTATGCAGGTTGCTGATATTTTTATTCAGGATTTTAATATTGCTCATGCTGGCATGGATCAGAGGAAGGCTCATGTCATGGCTAGGGAGGTTGGTTTGAAGATTATGCCTCCTTCTGGCAAGCCTTACAAGCCTGTTGCTCTTCATCAGCATTTGATTTTGGGTTTGCAGAAGCCTGCTGTTTGGCCTGTTCCTAAGGAGCGTATGCAGGAATTGTGGTCTCAGATGAAGATGTCTAAGTCTGTTCCTGGTAGTGCTGTTTATGTTCATGATGAGCCTGATGAAATCCGCAAGAAAATCAATAATGCTTTCTGTCCTGAGGGCGAGATTGAGTTTAATCCTATTTTGGATTGGGCTCAGCATTTGATTTTTTCAGGTGATAAGGCAGAGCTTGTTGTTAAGAGGCCTGCCAAGTTTGGCGGTGATGTTACTTTTACTGATTTTGTGAAGCTTCAGTCTGCTTTTGCTGAGAAGAAGTTGCATCCTGTTGATTTGAAGAAGGCGGTTTCTGAATCTATTATTGAGATTCTGGAGCCTGCTAGGAAGCATTTTGCCAAGCCTAAAGTCGCTAAGCTTAAGAAGGAGATGGATGGTTTTGTGGTTACGAGGTAAAAATGGCTAACAAAGACAGCGTATCTTACGGGTATCAGACTCAGGTGAATGGTGCTGAGGAGGAGAACAAGTTTCTTCGTGAGAGTGTTGAGAATCTTGAGCGCGAGCTTGAGAAGTTCAGGCGTAATCCTTTGATTTCTTGTGAGGTTCGTGATATTATTGATGATAAGCTTCTTGTTCGTTTGCCTAATGGTAATGAGTTTTTGGTTGATGTTGCTGAGGGCGCTGGCAAGATTTCTATTGGTGATTCTGTTCTTGCTGAGCAGAAGAATCTGACTGTTGTGAAGAAGATTACTCAGTCTAGGCGTTTTGATGCTGATAAGTTTGTTATTATTGAGAAGCCTAAGCTATCTTGGGATCAGGTTGGTGGTTTGAAGGAGCAAGAGCGGGATATTAAGGAGGTTATTGAGCTTCCTTTGTTGAAGCCTGATTTGTTCCGTAAGGTTGGTATTGAGCCGCCTAAGGGTATTTTGTTGTATGGTCCTCCTGGCACTGGCAAGACTTTGCTTGCCAAGGCTGTTGCTGCTTCTACTAAGTCTACTTTTATTGAGGTTGTCGGCAGCGAGCTTGTTCAGAAGTTTATTGGCGAGGGCGCTAAGCTTGTTAAGGAGATTTTCCAGCTTGCCAGGGATAAGGCGCCTAGTATTATTTTTATTGATGAGCTTGACGCTATTGCTGCTGTTCGTATGGATATTGGCACTTCTGGTGAGCGTGAGGTTCAGCGTACTTTTATGCAGTTGTTGGCTGAGATTGATGGTTTTGATCCTTTGGATAATGTGAAGATTATTGGTTGTACTAATAGGAAGGATATTCTTGATCCTGCTATTATTCGTCCTGGCAGGCTTGACCGTTTGATTCATGTTCCGTTGCCTAATCCTGTGGCGAGAAAGGAGATTTTCAAGATTCATACTAAGCCTATGTCTCTTGGCCGTTTGAATATGGACAAGCTGGTTAAGGCCATGGATGGTTTTAGCGGTGCTGAGATTAAGGCTGTGGCTACTGAAGCTGGTTATTTTGCTATTCGCAATAACAGGACTAAGGTTGATGAGAAGGACTTTATCAGCGCTGTTGCCAAGGTTTCTGCTGAAGTTAAGACCGAAGGCGAAGATTATCTGAAGATGTTTGGGTAATCCCGCCGGGAGCGCGAGGGTGCGGCGGTTAAGCACCCTCGTAAATGTTGCGTAGTCTAGAATTAAACAATCGCGTCAACACACACTCTGTATCTTCTTATTCCTACTTGTTGTGTTTTTATGATTTTTAGGATTTTGCAGTCGAGCTTTTTTGTTGGCTCTTTTAAATTTTCTTGGTTTGCAAAGTCGTAGATGTGTAGTTTTGTCCCTTTTTTCGCGAATTTTTTTAGTGTTGGATAGAGTTTGACTCCTAGGTGTGGTATTGGTGAGATTATTCTGTCGTATTTTGTTGGTTTGATTTTTGTGATGTCTGCTTTGACTAGTTTGATTTTGTTGCCTAACTTGTTTAGTTTGACGTTTTCCACTGCGTATTTGTGCGCTGTTGGATTGACCTCTACTCCTGTTACTAATTTTGCTGGTGAGTGTTTTGCAAGTATCAGCGGGTAAGGCGCCACTCCTGAGCCTGCTACGAGTATTTTTTCTCCTTTTTTGACTTGTTTTGCTATTCTTAGTCTTTCGCTTCCTAGTCTTGGCGAGTAATAGCATTTTGAGACGTCGAGTGTTAGTGTTATTCCGCTTTCTTTTTGTTTTGTTTCAAAGTTTTTTTCTCCTGCTATTATTTTGAGTTTTTGTGTTCTGTATTTTCCTTTGTGTTCTCCTTTTTCTGCGCAGACTGTTTTGACGTTTTTTAGTAGTTTGAGTAGTGTTTGTCCTATTAGCTTCTCTTTTTTCAACTCTTTTGGTATTTCTATTATTGCTATGTCTCCTATTACGTCAAAGCTTCCTCTTAAATGCTCCAGCTCTTTCTTGGTGAGTTTTCCTTTTAGTGCTTCTTTGAGTTTCATAAGAATTCTCCCAGTCCTTTTTGTTGTTTTGCTGGCGCTATTTGGTCTAGTGTTTTTTCTACTCTTTCTTTGTTGAAGTCGTGTTGTTCTACCAGAAATTCATATATTTTTTTTCTGTCTACTGGTTTGAATGTGATTTCGTAGTCATCTGTTACTGGCATTGTTTTGAATATTTCCTGTATTTCTTTCCAGTTTTCTAGGGGGTGTGCTGTGAATATTGCTTCTGCAGAGCCGTGCTGCTTTACTATTGTGAGTCCTTTTTTTGGCCCTATTCCTTTTACTCCGCCTGGCGAGTAGTCTGTTCCTACTAGCATTGCCAGCCAGGTTAGTTGGTCCCTGTTGAGTCCTAGTGTTTTGAGGTTTTCTTCTAGTTCTATTAGCATTGGTTCTATTTTTGTGTATGCTAGTTTTCCTGGTAGTTTTCTTCTTCCTTCTACTGATAGGTTTTGTATTAGTTTTGGTGTTCCGTATAGTAGGCTGTCGTAGTCTTGTGATGATACTGCCCATCCATGTCCTTTTTTTACTATGTGCGCTGCTTGGGCTTCTCCTTCGCTTGGTGCCTGTACTACTGTGATTCCTAGTGATTGCAGCAGTTCTGTTGCTTGCGCTATCATTTCTCTTGTGAGTCTTGATGTTCTTGATGCGTATTTTTTCATCTCTTCTTTGTCTTCTGTTGCTAGTGCTTGTTCGTACTTTTTTTGCGCTTCTTGTTTTGCTTCTGCTCTTTTTGCTAGTTCTTTGTGTTTTAGTTCTGGTACTTTGCCGTCGAAGACAAATGCTAGTTTGATGTTTTTTTGCATTAGGTTTGTCACTCTTGAGAACAGTCCTATTAGGTGGCTGGTTACGTTTCCGTGGTGGTCTGTGAATAGTCTTCCGTCTGGTGCTCTTATGTTGCTTAGGAATTGGTAGAGCATGTTGTTGCCGTCTACTATGAGTGTTTTTCCTGATAACTGCTCTAGTGTTATTGGATGCTTGATTATGATTTCTTTGAAGTTTACTCCCATTTTTACACCTTTGTTATTGTTATTCCTTTTAGCTGGCTTTGCACTGTTTTTGCTTGTTTGGTTAGTTCTCCGTTTATTAGCAGTATGACTGGCAGTTTTTTGATTTGTCCTTGGACGTATGCTGCGCTTATGTCTGCGTCTGTGATTTTTTTCTTGTTTCTTGCTTTGCAGTAGTATGTTAGTTTTCCTACTGGTGATGGCAGGTCCAGTATTAGGTCGTATTCTGTTTTCTTTATTGCTGTTTTTTCTTGCAGGGTTATGTTGTTTTTTGTCAGGAAGGTCTGTATTTGCTGCCAGAAGTCTTCTGTTGGTTTTTTCGGCTTTGGTTTGGGTGTTTCTTTCATCATTGGCGCCGTTTCTTCTTTTGTTTGTTGGACTGGTTGTTCTTGTTGCGCAGGTTCTTGCGCTGGCGCTTTTGGCGTTTCATGTGGTTTTCCTTCGAGTTTTTCTCTGATGAACTGTTCTGCTTCTTGGTCTGTTAGTGTGAACCACTTCCAGAATGTTTCTTCTTTGTTTTCATAGCTTACTTTTAGTGGTTTTGCGAAGTCTTTTACCTGCATCAGTGATACTTGTGTTAGCGGGTCTGCTTCTGTGTGTCGTATTACTTTTTCCGCTTGTAGTTTTTGCACTGTTCTTCTGTCTTTTTCGTTTAAAGATTCAAGATAATTGAGTAGCTGTTCCTCTTTTCCCGGAAGGTAGTATAGTGGTGAGCCTCCTACTTTTAGCGCTGATACTTTTACTATCCCTTTTGAGCTCATCTCTGCGAGCATTGCTCCTGCAAGTATGCTGTTTGTGTTTAGTGCTTTTGCCACTGTGCTTGGCAGTAATGGTGCGTTTTGTGCTAGCGCGATTATTTTGTCTCTGTACTCCATATTTGTTTTTGCAGCATTTGAGTTTATATAAATTATTGCGCTTGAGTTTGCGCGAGATTGCGAGGATGAGAGAAGAGTCTTATACCTGTTTAAGAAGTAAACAGCGATAAAATGCTTCTCGAATCCGAACAAGGAGCGCTTTTGATCCTAACTTTCTGAAAGTTAGGGTCTAAGCCATCTGACTTCCCAGTAGCTTACGTCTCCTTCGTCGTCTACTACTGCTATGAGCAGTTTCTTTTTTGTGCTGTGTGCCACTCTGTTTTTTGCAGCAAAATCCTGCCAGGTTAGTTTTTGTGATTCTTTTACCGGATATACTATCCACTTGGCGTGTTCTTCTCCTGGTTTTTTGCCTCTTTCGTATACTCTGAAGTCTGCTCCGAACTTGAGTGCTGTTTTTATTGTGTATCCTCTGTTTCTGAAGTCTTTGAATATGGGGTATCTTGTCCAGAAGTCGTGTTCGTTTCTGGCTGCTTTTTTGCAGAGTTCTTCAAATTTTATTTCTTTTTTTCTTCCGTCTAGTACTGTGAGTTTTTGTTTTTCAACTAAGTAGACTGCTTCCAGCCAGCATAGTCTTACTCTGCCGTCTGTTTGTAGCTTGCCAAAACTGCTTTTTTCTGCTAGCTCTTTTGCTTGTGAGCTGCTTTCTGTTATGATTGCGTTTTTGCTGAGTAGTGCTGTTATCATGTTTTTCGTGTTTTAATTTCGGTTTATATAGTTTTGCACAATATATTTATAAATCTATATACGAGTGTTTGTTTTATGCAATTGACATTTTTGGGCACTGCTTGTATGATGCCTACGAAGGAAAGGAATCCGAGTGCTGTTTTTTTGCAGTTTAAGGGAGAGGGCATTCTCTTTGATTGCGGTGAAGGCACTCAAAGGCAGATGAAGATAGCTGGCATTCCTTTGTCTAAGGTTACTAAGATTTGTATCTCTCATTGTCATGGCGACCACATTTTTGGTTTGCCTGGCTTGTTGTTGACTATTTCTGCTATTGATGCTCCTAAAACTGTTGAGATTTTTGGTCCTCGTGGCAGCAAGCGCGTGTTTGAGAACATGTTTGGTACTGTGAAGTTTGAGGAGAGTTTTAAGGTCAAGGTTACTGAGGTTCATGAGGGCGTGTTTTTTGAGAATGATGATTTCAAGCTTGAATGCCTCCCTATGAAGCACGAAGTGCCGTGTGTTGCTTTTGCTTTTACTGAGAAGGATCGTAGGCGTATTAAGGTGGATTACATCAAAAAGTTGGGTATTCCTGAGGGTCCTTTGCTTGGTGAATTGCAGCGCGGTAAAAACATCGAGTTTAAGGGCAAGAAAGTTTTGGCTGATGATGCTACTACTGTTGTTACGGGCAAGAAGGTTGTTTTCTTGACTGATACTGTGCTTGTTGAGAATTGTTACAAAATTGCCGCTGATGCTGATGTTTTGATTTGTGACAGCACTTTTTCTAGCAAGCTTAAGGAAAAGGCCGAGGAGCGGAATCATTTGACTGCTCTGGAGGCTGGCCAGATTGCCTCTCGTGCTGGTGTCAAGAAGTTAATCCTCACTCATTTCAGCGCCCGATACAAGAATACTTCTGAAGTCGAAGAGGATGCTAGGACTGCTTTTGATAATGTTGTTGCTGCTTTTGATTTTATGAAGTTGACGTTGTAGTTTTTGGGTTTTTTCTGAGGTATTCTCTTATTAGTGTTTCAAAGAAGGTTACTGCTTCGTTCCACATTCTTAAGATTTCCTGAGGTTTTTTATAAAGAGCGTCGAGTTCGTCAAGGTGGTGGTACAGGTGTTTTATTTCTTTGATTATCTTGAGATCTAGGGCAGGGTATTGTGCTGTTAGTTCTTCTAGTGCTGAAAACCTGTTTGGCAGTGCATGGTTTCCGTTCATGTGAAACACTTGTTTGGTTGCTCGGGACGTGGCATCCAGTGTTGCCATAAATCTTCTCAGGAATTCTTCATAATTGTTTGTATCAAGTAAATATTTTGAGAACAATAGTCCTTGTCTTGATTTTCTTAGGTTGAATGTTAGTGCTGATTGCTCGTCTCTTGTTGGAATTTCGTATGTGAACTCTTCTCTTACGTCTCTTCCAAGCAGTATTCTTCCTTCCTCTGCGAAGTATTCTTTGAAGTGAGGGTTGTACGAGTTGAATCTGCCGTCTCGCATTGTTGTTAGGTCGCATGGGCTTACTTGAAATGGGACGAAGTGTTGTTTCAGTGCTCCTGATAGCGCGTTTGATGCAAATTCATATATTGTTTTGTCTATTATTACATCGTCATGGAATATTATTAATCCGTCTATGTCGCTTCTTCCTGGAATGTAGTCTTGTCTTACATAAGAGCCGTATATCATCAAAGTTAAACGAGAATCTGTTGTTAAGAGTCTTTTTACTAACTCATCTCTAAATCTTCTGTAGGTTTCTGCTGTTGGTCGTTTCTGGTTGTATCCTAGAACCCCCATGTTTTTGGGGATTTTGGCTTTGGGATATAAAGCTTACTTCTTAGCGGCCAGCTTTATGTCTCCTGCTTTGATTGTCTTTCTGCCTGCGTGGACTGCGAACTTGACTGCATCTTGTGCTATTGCTTTTCCGTATTCTTCTAGTAATTCCTTGAGTGCCGCTTTTGCTTTGTCGGATACACGTTCTGCTCCTGCTTGTTTCATTATTTGCTCCATTGCTGCGAGCGGGATTAGTCTTTTTGATGTTTGCGCCATATAAAACCACCTCAGAATGGGTTTTATGGTCTATTTATTTAAATATTTGCTTTTTTGTGCTTTTTTTGCTTAAAGAGGCCTGTTTTATGCTTTTTTTAGAAAAGAAACGTTTATATTCTGAAAAATTCATTTATTGTGTATGGGCAACAAGCAAAAGGGGTCTAATGCTGAGCGCGAGCTTATTCATGCTTTTTGGAGTGTTGGTTGGACTGCTTGCAGGGTTGCCGGCAGTGGTAGTATGAAGTACCCTGCTCCTGATATTATTGCCAGCAAGCTTGGTTGTTCTCTTGCTATTGAGTGCAAGGCTACTGTTAGCAAGTATCAGTATTTGGAAAAGAGAGAGGTTGAGGAACTGGTTGAGTTTGCTAAGTCATCTGGCAGTCGTCCTTTGGTTGCTGTTCGTTTTTTTAGGAAGGAGTGGCGTTTCCTGGATCCTGAGGATTTGGACTCTGCTGAAAAGAGTTTTGTTATTACTGATGAGCTTGCTTTGAAGAGGGGTTTGTCGTTTGAGGAGTTGACGAAAAGTTTATAAACCGTTTAGGTCGGAGTTTAAAAGAGCGATGAAGATTACTAGTAAGATTGTTGAGGATGTTGTTTCTGAGGTTGCCGGTAAGGATGTTCTTCCTTTAGTTAAGGCTTTGAGAAACAAGTCTAATGTTTCTGAGTTTAAGCTTGCTGACAGCATTAAGCGCGAGATTAATCTGACTAGAAATATGCTTTATAGGTTGTACGACAATAATTTGGTTAGTTTTATTCGTAAGAAGGATAAGAAGAAGGGATGGTACATTTATTATTGGACTTTTAACAATAAGAGGGTTAAGGATCTTGTTGATAATATTAAGAAGCAGCGTTTTGAGCGTTTGTCTGACCAGTTGGAGAGGGAAAAGACCACTCAGTTTTATTCTTGTGCTAACAAGTGTGTCCGCTTGGATTTTTCTCACAGCCATGATTTTAATTTTAAGTGTCCTGAATGCGGGCTTCTTCTTGATTTGGAGGATAATGGCAAGAAGATCAAGGAGCTTCAGGCAGAATTTGTCAAGCTTGCTAAGGAGTTAAAGATAAAGAAGAAGTGAGCTGCTCTGTTGTCATTATTCCTTTTTCTGTTATTGTTTTGTAGACTTCTACGCAGTCATGTGTTTGGGGTGTTTTTTCTGTGAATTGCATGGTGCTGCTTACCGCATATGTTTTGTATTGTTTTAGGAGTTCTGTTTCTTGCGGTTTTACTATTGCTCCTTCTGGGCAGATTCCGTCTGGTTCTGTGAGATAGATGTCTGGTTCTGCGTTGTCTTCAAGAAGTCCTTTTTGCATTAGTTCTTTTGACAGCTCTGGCGCGCCTATGCAGATTACTTTGCAGTGTTTGTTTAAAGCCACTTCTGGCAGTATGTTTTGCAGTAGTTTTTTCGGGTATAGTGCACAGATTACTGCTCCTTTTGGTATTGCTTTGTCAAGATAATAGCTGAGTGCGTATTTTATGTGTTCTATCTGTCTCATGAGCGGTCCGTGGCGCTTTCTAGGCTTTTTTTTAATGTGCGTTATTGGTGTTATTAATTCTATGCGCATTTATTTCTTTTTGCGCTTTTTTAATGCGCGTTCTATTTTGATTTCTTCCTGTAATACTTTGTGTACGAGGCTGTCTATGTGTTCTTCTATTCTTGCCACTCTTCTTTCCATTAGAACTAATACTCTCATGCAGTAGACTATTCCGAATAGTACGCCTACGATGACCGCTAGAACAATTCTGATTAATACTTCTTCTCCCATGATATTCACCTCTCTTTAAGGTTTATTTATAAGCGGGAAGTATAAAAAGGTTTTG
>JAHWHB010000049.1 GCA_019323575.1 Candidatus Woesearchaeota archaeon | reverse complement strand
CGGTTTACCAGCTCTATGTTCACCGGAGGTAGATCGTGTTTTAGGAGTATGTTGTTTAACAGGAGTCTGCCGACTCTGCCGTTTCCGTCCTGGAAGGGGTGTATGTTTTCGAACTGGTTGTGGACTACTGCAGCCAACACTATCGGATGGTAGTTTTTTTTGTTTTTGTCGTACCAGTTTATCAGTTCCTTCAGCAGGTTTCTGATTTTCTCTTGCGGCGCTCCTCGGTGTATTATGTTGCCTTGTGCGTCGGCGACCACGACCTCCACTCCCTTCTCCCGGAATCTTCCAGCGTATGTTTTGCTGTTTTTGAAGACTATTTTGTGGAGTTCTTTTATCAGGTCCAGTGTTAGGTGTTGTCTTGTTTCCCTTATTTCTTTTATCGCTTCCGCGACCCCATAGGTTTCAGCTATCTCTTGTCTGGTTTTGGTGGGCGGCCACCTGTCTTCTTTCAGTATTTCTTTGGCTTCTGTTTGTGTTATAGTGGAGCCTTCTATGGCGTTGGTGTCGTATGCGAAGTTTTCTGTGAATTGCTGCCAGTTTTTTTCTGTGAGGTGTTTTATTTTCAGGTCTGCTTTGCCGATGAGGTTGTCTATTATCTCCCGGTCTTTTTCTGATAGTATTGTATGCAGTGGGTCGCTGATTTTCCTGTATTCTTCTACCTGTTTTAGTATTATTTTCTCCCATTTTTTTGTTTTTTCCGTGATCTCTTTTTCTGTGAGGTTTTTTCCTAGGTATCGCCTGAATTTTTTGACTTTGCCTGCTATTCTGGCTGAATGCGCCAGGTAGTAGTATTTTCTATCCTTTTTTTCCCGGACTTCTATGTGCATGTAACATATATGTGACTACAAGAATAAAAATAAAACATAAATATGACTACAGACACAAAAAGCTTTTAGGGTCTCGGTCTTTACTCTATCGTAGAATGCCAGATGCATGATGAGTTAATTTTGCATGTCTCTTTTTATCACTTTTGTGCTGCTGTAGCACAGGTCTTTGTAGATGCCTTGGAGTTTTTCGCATAGTGAGTCATCTCCTACAGCGACTGCGACTTTTCCGTAGCATGCTGCTTGATAGTCTTTGTTTTGCACTGAATCACATATTGTCAGGTCTTTCTTTGTGGCTGCCAGATTCATGTAACATGTGTCTCTTGCACCGTCGTCTTCTACTTCAGTACATGCAGATGGGTCTCCAGTTGTTCTAGCAGCTCTTGATTGGCAGAATGCCTTGTCTTCATAATCACGTATTCTGTCACATACAGAGGAGTCGTTTTTCTCTTGTATGACATCTATGAAACAACTTTGTTTTGATCTTGAGTCTTCTAATTCTTCGCATAGGGAAGCGTCTCCTGTTGATAATGCAAATTGTCTATAGCAGCTCGTCTTTATTACATTATTCTGTATTTTTCCGCATGCTGTGCTGTTCACACTCGTCTGTGCATAGTTTTTATAGCAGCCGTCTTTTCTTTCTGTTAATTCATCGCATAGTGTCTGGTTTTCTACTGCGGCTTCTAGTTTCCAGTAGCATTGGTATTTTTCGTCTGCTGAGGTTATTTTGTCACATATTTTTTTGTCTTTTTTAATTGAGGCTATATCAGAATAGCAGCCGTCTCTTGTCAGCGCTTCTTCTATGTTTCCACATGGAATCGAGACTTTAAGTAGTTTTGCTGTGTCTGCAAGGCATTTATCTTTTTCATGTATGGCCTCTATTTTTTCGCAGGTTGTGTGTTCTAGTGTGTTTTTTGCAGTTATTGCGTAGCATTCATCTCTGTTTTGCTGGATCTGTATTTCTTGGCATAGTGCAGGGTTTTTGTTTTCTGTGTAGTATTTTTTGTAGCAGTTTTCTCTGATTGTGTTGGTCTCTATTTTTTCGCATAGTGTTAGGTTATTCATTGCTTTTGCGACGTACGAGTAGCAGGGGTCTTTGTTTCGGTAGTCGGTGAATCGATCGCAGACTTCTGGTTTGTTTGTGTTTTTGGCTATTTCGACGTAGCATTCAATCTTCGAGCTGGGGTATAGGTTGTCGCATAGTTCTATGTTGTTTGTTTTTTCGGCTATCTCCTGGTAGCAGTCGTTTTTATCTCCTCTGTTGGTTAGTTGATCGCATAATCCAGTGTTTTCTGTTTCCATGGCTGTTTTTTTGAGCTGTTCCTGTCCTGCCCTTGACCTGGTTGCTTTAGCGCCTGTCTTCAACAGGGCGCACCCACTGAACAACACCAAGAAAACAAGTAAAACAATAATCCGCCTCATAGTAGGATACTATTACATATAAACAAAAATAAGATGCTTTTTTAGGGTCTCATGTGGATTCATCGAAGTTGTTGGTTTTCTTTTTCAGGATGTTGAGCAGATATTTTTCGCTTTCGTCTATTTTGTCTGAGTATTTGGATAGCTGATTTAGGTGGAATTACCAATCAATTTTTTCAGATGACTTCTAAATGCTTTATCTACAGTGGGAGTTGCCAAAAAGGGCGGTAATCCTAGTTTTTCTATTGTTGCTTTGCAAAACATAAAAGGTTCGGTTTCCTCTCCAATGTATGTTTTCTTTACGATGTTATCTATTTCAAGCATATACTTTTCTCCGTCACTTATAATCTTTTCTATTTTAGAATCGTCCATCAAAGGAGGAGTCCACGAGGTGAGTAGAATACTGAAATCATCCCTCTTTTTTATACCTTTAAGCGAGTTCATTAGGGCAGGATAACTGTCATAGTTTGGGATATCGTTTTTAAGTGGGATTGAATCTGCTGTGAATAATATCTCATCCTCCTTGAAAAGAATATTAATAGAGCCTTTTGAATGCCCGGGTGAATGGATTACTTCAGCTGTAATGGCTTTGTCAATGTTTATAAGTTGTTTATCCTCCAATAATCTATCGACTTTAACGGACTGATCTACTAAATTGAAAAACCCCGGCACAGGTCTCTCTTTATTCTGAATTTTGATGTTTTCAATCCAGTCTATCTCCCCTCCATGCGCAAGAACTTCGCAGTTGGTCAAGTCTTTTATTATGGCAGCAGAACCTATGTGGTCGGGGTGAGAATGAGATAATATCATGGTTTTGATGTCAGTAATCTTCCTATTGTTTTGTTCGATGTAGGCAAAGATTTTTTCTTCACTGCCTTTAACTCCCGTATCAATCAACGTGATTCTGTCCCCGAAGATTATTATTGTATTCACGAATCTTGGAAGTCTTCTTTCAGGACTCAATGTTATTTCAAAATCAAGCCGTAATAAGTGTATTTTTTCCGTCAGTTTCATATTTTCTTTCCTTTATGTTGTATCTTTTCTTTG
>JAHWHB010000048.1 GCA_019323575.1 Candidatus Woesearchaeota archaeon | reverse complement strand
TTAGTGTTTGTCCCAGATTAAGTTGAATATGTTGTCAAAGCTTTTTGCAAAGCCTGCAGCGTTAACCCATACTCCGAAGTCGTAGTTTGGATGTATGTCTGCGTCGTCTAGTATCATGAATGTTATTTGTTTTCCGTCTATTACGCAGAATCTTGCTGGTATTGCTTCTGTCTGCCTTACTTGTGCTACGGAGCTTAGTGTTTTTGCCTGGTTTGGTTGTGCAGGCGATATTATTCTTATTCTCACTCCTTTTTCTTTCGCTTTTTGGAAAGCGTTTTTTAGCGTCTCTGATTTGCGTGTCAAACCAGGTGCGGTTGTTATGATATTGATTGTTTTTTCTGCATTTTTTATTGAGGATGCAAGATGGTTATACAGGTTTACTCTGCCTTTTACTGCTCCTGTTAGTTCTGCAGGTTCTACAAGTTCTATTCCTTGTTTGTGGAGTGTGTTTAGTTCTCCTAGAACTTCACTTTTTCTTAGTGTATCAAGTAACTGTACTTGTTTTGTTGCGTCTTCTTGGATTGTTTTCTTGACTCTCTCGAGGACTTCTGCTGGAGGCACAGCTATATATTTAATTGGCTTGCCTAGTTTCATTATTACAAATCCTTTTCTTTCTAAGCTTTCTAGTACGTCGTAGCTTCTGCTTCTTGGCACGTTAGCGATGTCAGAAAGTTCTCCTGCGGTTGCCACTCCTCTCGATAGAAGTGCGGTCCACAGTTTTGCTTCGTAGCTGTTCAAACCAAAATCCTTAAGCCTGTTTAAAAAATCCTTTTGAACAATCATTTTTCATCCTCAATAACACAATGTGTTGTTATTACTCTTGCGTAGGTATAACCCCTATATAAACCTTTCTGTTTTTGCTATTAGGGAGTGGCAAAAACTAAATATCGACGGCAATACCCCCCTCTGCTTCTTGTGCAAATCCCATATGTATGTATTGTGGTTTGTTTTTTTATATTATTATTTATTATTTATATAGAAAAATATTATAAAGGTGTTGTTTTTCGTCTTTTTTTCTCTTTTTCACTCATAAAAACAACAACACAACACTTGCCGGTTCCACAGGAAATGTTAGGGGGTGGTGATTACAAACATTTATATACTAACTCCCTTGCCTTTTTCCACATGAAAGAAAAGGGGTTGGTGGGTTTTTTTGAGAAGTATCTCGAGAAAAAACCGATTTTTAAGAATAAGGTTGTTTTGCAGTCTAATTATTCTCCTGCTCAAATCTCTCATAGGGATGAGCAGATTCAACAGCTTGCTAATATTCTTGCTCCTGTTTTGAGAGGAGAAAAGCCGTCTAATGTTTTTATTTATGGTAAAACAGGCACGGGTAAGACTCTGACTGTTAAGTATACCACTCAGCAGCTTACTGAAATCTCCAAGCAAAAACAGCTTCCGATTAAGGTTATTTATCTTAATTGTAAGTTGAAAAAATTGGCTGATACTGAGTATAGGATTGTTGCCCAGCTTCTTAGGGAGTACGGTAAAAATATTCCCCCTACTGGTCTTCCTACCGACGAGGTTTATCATCTTTTCTTTAACACTCTTGATGCTGATAAGCATATTCTTTTGTTGATTCTTGATGAGATCGACCAGCTTGTTGGCAAGTCTGGCGACGAGCTTCTATACAATCTGACGAGGATTAACTCTGAGCTTAAGAATTCCCAGATCACTCTTGTTGGTATTTCTAATGATCTTGTTTTTACTGATACTCTTGACCCTCGTGTTAAGAGTTCTTTGAGTGAGGAGGAGCTTATTTTCCCTCCGTACAATGCTGAGCAGATTCAGAACATTTTGCACCAGCGTGCTCTTCTTGCTTTTTTTCCTGGCACTTTGGAGGAGGGTGTTCTCGAGAAGTGTGCTGCTTTTGCTGCTCGTGAGCATGGTGATGCGCGTCGTGCTTTGGAGTTGTTGCGTGTTGCTGGTGAGCTCGCTGAGCGTCAGAATGAAAAAAAGGTTTGTATTGCTCATCTTGACTTGGCTGAAGACAAGATTGAGCGGGATCGTATTCTTGATGTTGTTGCTACCCAGCCTAAACAATACCAGATTACTTTGTTCTCTATTTTGGACGCTTGCGGGCAAAAGCAGGGTGTTTTTACAGGAGAGATTTACTCGTTGTACGAGCGTTATTGCAGTCAGGTTGGTCTTCGTCCTTTGACCCAGCGCCGTATTAGTGATATTATTGCTGAACTTGACATGCTTGGCATTATTAACGCTAAGGTTATCAGTAAGGGAAGGTATGGCCGCACTCGCGAGATTAGCATCGGGATTAACGATGCGCTCATCCAGAGGATTAAGGGTATTTTGTCTGAGGAACTTAATTTGGTATGGAGCTCTTAGCTGTTAAGAAGGAGGTTATTGGTGCTTTGTTGAAGCATAATGTTCTTGTTAGTCGCGAGATTATTTCTAAGTTGAGTCTGCCTGGTGTTGCTGAGAAGTGGCATGATTCTCTTTCTAAGGGGGTTTTGCCTTCTGACTTGTTTGAAAATCCTGAGATATCGCCTGTGCGTGTTGTTTCTGAGTATGATGATAAGCCCAGGAAGCGTTCTGTTCAGGATTTTGTTGATTATTTTAACGCGCGGTATCGCGCGCTTGAGAAGTTTTTGCAGTCTCGTCAGGAACTGCAGAATCTTACTTCTATCTCTCGTTTGCGTTCTAAGAAGGACAGGGAGTCTATTTCTATTATTGGCATTGTTTCTGACAAACGTATTACTAAGAACGAGCACGTTCTTTTGACCTTGGAGGATGCCTCTGGCAGTATTCCTGTTTTGTTTTCTAAAAATAGGCCCGAATTGCACTCTCTTGCTTCTGATGTTGTTATGGATGAGGTGTTGGGCGTTTCCGGCACTCTTGGTGATAATATTGTTTTTGCTAATTCTTTTGTTTTTCCTGACATTCCTATTGCCGAGGCTAAGCGTTCTCCTGATGAGGTTTATGCTGCTGTTCTTTCCTGTATTCATGTGGGTTCCTCTCTTTTTGAGCGTGAGAAGTTTGAGAATTTTCTTTCTTGGGTTAATGGGGAGTATGGCGCTCCTGAGGAGAAGGTTATTGCTTCTAAATTGAAGTATGTTTTTATTCCTGGCGACCTTGTTGATGGTGTTGGGATTTATCCTAATCAGGAAAAGGAGCTGGAGATTTCTGATATTAGGGAGCAGTATAATGAGTGTGCTCGTTTGTTTTCTCGTATTCCTGGTTCCATTAATGTTATTCTCTGTGCTGGGAATCATGATGCTGGCAGGATTAGTGAGCCTCAGCCTTTGCTTTCAAAGGATTATGCTAAGGCTATTTGGGAGCTTCCTAATGTGACTGTTGTTTGTAATCCTTCTCTTGTTAATATTCATTCTTCTGCTGATTTTCCTGGTTTTGATGTTTTGATGTATCACGGTTTCAGCTTTGATGATTATGGTGAGATTGTTCCTAGTATTAAGAACAGCGGCAAGCATATTTCTGACAGAGCCCCTTTGATTATGAGGTTTTTGTTGCAGCGCAGGCATCTTGCCCCTCAGCACACCAGTACTTTGTATATTCCTGAATCGCGTTCTGATCCTCTTGTTATTGATAAGATTCCTGATTTGTTTTTTTCTGGTCATATTCATAAGGCAGGTTTTTTGCATTATCGCGGCACCACTCTTGTTTGTGGCAGTTGTTTTCAGTCAAGGACTAATTATCAGGAAAAGTTTGGTCACGATCCAGAGCCGGGTGTTGTTCCTGTTGTTAATCTGAATACTAGGCAGGTTTTGATGTTGAGGTTTTGATATGATTGCGTCCCCTTTGATGAACAAGTATTTTGATGGTTTGAAGTCTGAGGTTGCTAGGTTGCACTCTGCCGCTTCTAAGGCTCGTGCCAAGGGTTTTGATCCTGTTTCTTCTGTTGAGGTTTCTCTTGCTGATAATATGGCTCAGCGTGTTGTTGGCTTGATTTCTGTTGTTGCCCCTCAGATCGTTGGCTCTGGTGTTGTCGAGCGGATTATGGAGTTGGAGAAGGAGTTTGGCTCTCTTGACTGGCGTGTTGCTTTGAAGATTGCTGAGGAGGTTGCTTTGGAGAGGTTTTGCAAGTTTTCCAGCAGGCAGCAGGCTATGGAGGTTGGTGTTCGTACTGGTTTCGCTTATGTTACTGTGGGTGTTGTCAGCTCTCCTTTGGACGGTATTGTTAATGTTGAGGTTAAGAAGCGGATGGATGGTGGTGAGTACGTTTGTGTGAATTTTGCAGGTCCTATCAGGAATGCTGGTGGCACGGCTGCTGCTGTTAGTGTGATTATTGCTGATTATGTGAGGCAGTGTCTTGGTTTTGGTGTTTATGATGCCCAGCCTGATGAGATTAAGCGTGCTTCTACTGAGCTTCAGGATTATCATGAGCGTGTTACTAATTTGCAGTATTATCCGAGCGAGGCTGAGCTTTCGTTTTTGTTGAAGCATTTGCCTGTAGAGGTTAATGGGGATCCCAGTGAGCGTATTGAGGTTAGCAATTATAAGGACCTGCCGCGTGTTCCTACTAATTTTATCAGGTCTGGTTTTTGTCTGGTTCTTTCTTCTTGTATTCCTTTGAAGGCTCCTAAGCTTTGGAAGCAGCTTGGTGTTTGGGGTAAGGATTTCAAATTGGATTCCTGGAAGTTTTTGGAGGATTTCTTGAAAATTCAGAAGACTGCTAAAGCAGGAAAAGAGAAGGTTGCTTCTCAGCACAAGATTTCTCCTGATTATACTTATATTTCTGATTTGGTTGCCGGCAGGCCTGTTCTTGGTTATCCTTTGTCTCCTGGTGGTTTTCGTTTGAGGTATGGTCGTTGTCGCACCAGTGGTTTTAGTGCTCAGGCTATTCATCCTGCCACCATGTTTATTTTGAATCAGTATATTGCTACCGGCACTCAGTTAAAGACTGAGAGGCCGGGCAAGGCTGCCAGTATGACTGCTTGCGATTTTATTGATGGTCCTATTGTAAAGTTGGCTGATGGTTCTGTTGTTCAGGTTAATTCTTTGGATGATGCAAAGCGGGTTCAGCCTTTTATTAAGGAAATCTTGTTTTTGGGTGATGTATTGGTTTCATATGGTGACTTTTTTAATCGCGCGCACACTCTTGCTCCTGCTGGTTATTGTCCTGAGTGGTGGGCTCAGGAGGTTTCTGATTCTCGTTTTTCTGAGTTTTTGAAGAATCCTTTGAGAAAGATTCCTTCTGGTAAGGAAGCTGTGTCTATTGCTCTTTCTACTAAGACCCCTGTTCATCCTGCTTATACTTTTTATTGGAATTTGTTGTCTTTGGTTGATTTTTCTGAGCTTTTGAATTGGTTTGATCATGCTAAGGTTCATGCTTCTGAGAAGGGCGTTGATAAGATTGTTCTTCCTCTTGATAATGCTAAGCGTTATTTGGAGCTTATTGGTTTGCCTCACATTCTTGTTAATAATGAGTATGTGGTTGTCGAGCGTGATTTTGCTGTTGTTGTTTCTGCCATGTTTGATTTGTTGGAGGGGAAGCCTAGTGATTTAAAGAAGCACATTTCTGAGGGTAAGAAGGTTTTGGACGTTATCAATGAGTTTTCTCCTTTTGCTGTTAGGGATAAGTGTGGCACTTTTATTGGTGCCAGGATGGGCCGTCCTGAGAAGGCTAAGCAGCGCGAGCTTACTGGCAGCCCTCATGTTTTGTTTCCTGTTGGGGAGGAAGGCGGGCGTTTGAGGAGTTTCCAGAGCACGTTGCAGGCCGGTAAGGTTTTTGCCGATTTTCCGTTCTTTTACTGTGAGAAGTGTAATGCTGAGACTGTTTTGAATTCTTGCGAGGTTTGTGGTTCTTCTACTGTTCAGAAGTGGAAGTGTGCTGTTTGTGGTTTGCAGGATTCTGCTGAGTGCTCTCGTCATGGTCCTGCTGATGCTTGTTCTGCCCGTTCTATTCCTATTAAGCACTATTTTGATGCTGTTGTCAAGCAGCTTGGTGTTGCTCAGTATCCTGAGTTGATTAAGGGTGTTCGTGGCACTAGTAATTCTGAGCATATTCCTGAGCATCTTGCTAAAGGAGTGTTGCGTGCTCGTTATGATGTTCATGTTTACAAGGACGGCACCACTCGTTATGATATGACTCAGCTTCCTATTACTCATTTTAAGCCTGTTGAGATTAATGTTGGTGTTGATGTTTTGAAGGAGTTGGGTTATGAGAAGGATATTTATGGCGGGGCTCTTGTTGATGTTAATCAGGTTGTTGAGCTTAAGCCTCAGGATATTATTTTGCCGAGTTGTACTGAGAGTCCTGATGATGGTGCTGATTCCGTTCTTATGAATGTTTCTCGCTTTGTTGATGATGAGCTGGAGTTGTTGTATGGTCTTCCTCGTTTCTATAATATCTCTTCTGCTCCTGATTTGATTGGCAATCTTGTTGTTGTTCTTGCCCCGCATACCAGCGCGGGTATTGTTGGCAGGATTATTGGTTTTAGTAAGACTCAGGGCTTGTTTGCTCATCCTTTGTTGCACGCCGCTACTAGAAGGGATTGTGATGGTGATGAGGCTTGTGTTGTTTTGTTGATGGATGCTTTTTTGAATTTTAGCAAGAAGTACCTGCCTTCTTCTCGCGGTTCTACGATGGATACTCCTCTTGTTTTGACTAGTATTTTGACTCCTGCAGAGGTTGACGATATGGCTTTTGATATTGATGTTGTTTCTAGGTATCCTTTGGAATTATACAAAGCGAGTCTTGAGTATAAGATGCCTTGGGATGTTAAGGTCGCTCAGATTAAGCCTCGTTTGAATACTCCTGAGCAGTACGAGGGTATGTTGTTTACTCATGATGTTTCTAATATCAATCATACTGTTCGTTGTAGTGCGTATAAGACTCTTCCTTCTATGGAGGAGAAGCTTAGGGGCCAGATGGACCTTGCTGAGAAGTTGAGGAGTGTTGATGCTTCTGATGTCGCTCGTTTGGTTATTGAGAAGCATTTTATTAAGGATGCTAAGGGTAATTTGAGGAAGTTTTCTATGCAGGAGTTCCGCTGTGTTTCCTGCAATACAAAGTTCCGTCGTCCTCCTCTTGTTGGCAAATGCACCAAGTGCAATGGCAAGATTATTTTTACCGTGAGCGAGGGTTTTGTTTCTAAGTATATTGGCCCTATGATTTCTCTTGCCAAGAAGTATAATGTTTCTCCTTATTTGAATCAGACTATTGAGTTGTTGCGTGTTCGTTTGGAGAGTGTTTTTGGAAAGGAGCCTGATAAGCAGGTTGGCTTGGGGGAGTGGTTTGGATGATGAAAAGGCCTGGAGTTGGTGTTGGTGTTTTTGTTAAGAAGGGTGGTAAGATTTTGTTGCAAAGAAGGATTGGCGCGCATGGTGCTCATACGTGGAGTCTTCCTGGCGGTCATCTTGAGTTTGGCGAGTCTCCTGAGGAGACTGCTGCTCGTGAGGCTAAGGAGGAGGTCAATGTTGATATTAAGAATTCTCGTGTTGTTGGTGCGACTAATGATGTGTGTCCTGAAGACGGCACGCATTACATTACTATTTTTGTTGAGGCGGAGTATGCTGGTGGTGAGGCTAAGATTTGTGAGGCGGATAAGACGTCTGATTTTGGCTGGTTCTCGAAGGATGAGATTCCTTCGCCTTTGTTTTTGCCGTTAAAGAATTTTTTGGAGAATAAGCGTTTGTTTTGATTATTCCTGCATGAGTATTGCTTGTGCGTGTGGTATGCCTTGTATTTTTATTATGTTTTCTTCTTCTATTACTCCTTCCTGCAATCCTAGTTTTATTGCTTCTTGTCCTACCAGGTTTACTCCGTCTGCGTTTCTTATCAGGTCTCCTATTTCTTCTGTTGTTTTTTCTTCGCCTTTGTAGAATTCCGCCCTTAAGTCGAGTTGTTTTCCGTTTTCTTCAAGTATTTTTCCGATTAGGTCTTTGTCGCAGACTGCTATGATTGTTTTTTCTTCTTTTTTATGTATTTTTACGAGCATCATATTTTTGATTTTACTGGGTGTTTACCTCCGCAGGCTGAACATTTCAAAAAGCAAAAATCTCCTTCTCTTTTTATTTCTGTGTCTGGTTTTCCGCAGTCAGGGCATAGCACGAATTCGTGTGCGTATTGTTTTATTTTGTCGTTTATTCTGCTTGCTGCGAGTTTTGTTCCTAATACTAGCAACCCTGATCTTGATATCTCTCCTGGCGTTGCTAGTTCTTTTAGTACGTATTTGAGAAGATGTTCTGGCGGCCTGCGTAGCACGCTTGCTATTTGTGAGAAGTTTGTGATTACTGTTTTGTTGCCTTCTAGGTGGCCCCTTGCTTTTGGTATTTCAAAGCGTTCTTTTTCGAATACGCTTTGCGGAAGCCTTTCGCGTGCCCGTTTCAGCAATAGCTCGTATTCCATACGACGATATTTCCTCAGATAGTATTTAAATATTTTGGCAACCAAAAATATATAAAGCCCTTTGCGTGTTTTCATGTGAAAAGATGGTGTTAGAATCAATATTGTCCCCGCCTAAGGCTGAGAGGCATCCCTTGGCGGTATTTATGCTTGGTTTCGCCTATGCTACTTTAGCTATTTTTCTCTCCATGTGGATTTTTGAGGAGCAGAGCAGTATGGTGATGGTGTTTTTGGCCACTATTGCTGCTGTTCCACTGATGTTCCATACTTTGCGTTTTGAGGAGCACAAGGATTTGGTTTCAGATGGCAAGTCAATGTTGCGGGAGCACTCTCCTATGCTGTTTTTCTATCTTGTTTTGTTTGTTGGTGTGGCTTTTGCTTTTACTTTTTGGTATGTTGCTCTTCCGTCCGATGTTGCCTCTGGCTTGTTTAGGGTTCAGTCGCAGACCATTTCTAATCTGAACCAGCACGTTACTGGCAAGATTACTCAGACTGCTTTGTTGAGCAAGATTTTTTTGAATAACATTAAGGTTTTGATTTTCTGTATTTTGTTTAGTTTCTTGTATGGTGCAGGCGCAATTTTTATTTTGACTTGGAATGCAAGCGTTATTGGTGCTGCTGCCGGCAATTTTATTCGTTCGCACATGGCAAAATACGCGGGCGCTGCTGGTTTTAGTAAGGCTGCTGCTTATTTTTATGTTGGTTCTCTGAGTATTTTGCGTTATGCTGTTCACGGTGTTCCTGAAATTTTTGCTTATATTATTGCTGGTGTTGCTGGTGGTATTTTGTCTGTTGCTATTGCCAAGCATGATTTTGGCACTGGCAAGTTTGAGAGGGTTTTGTTGGATGTCTCTGATTTGTTGCTTCTTGCAGTGCTTATTTTGTTTATTGCGGGTTTGCTTGAGGTTTTTGTCACTCCTGCTTTATTCTAGAATTTTGATTTTGCCTGGTCTAGTCTCAAATGCCTCTCCGATTGCCAGAAGGTGTGTTATTTTGTCTTCTCCTATTTTTTCTGCTATCTCGTTGTAGTCTGCCCCTTCTCCTTTGTCTAGTGCTTTTATTATTGCTATTGGGTCTTGTTCTTTTGGATTAGTTTTTTCTTTTATTTTAAGCCACTTTATGTCTGTTTTCTTGACTATTTCTCCCAGTATGTAGCATTGTTCGTTGTATATTCTTGGTCTTCCTATTACCAGTACAAAGTCTCCTATCTGTACGTTGAATGGCTTCTCAAATGTTCTTACTAGTATGCTTCCTGTGCCGTCATCAATGATTAGTTCTTCTGTTGATACAGCGGTGGCGTATATTCTTACTCTTCCTGCTGTTGTTCCGTTTGGTAGTATTATTGTGCTTGCTTCGTCTGGTTGTTGTAGGGGGCTTCCGCTAAGTAGTTCTGATATCCAGACGTGTTTTGCTGTTTCTCTTTCCACCCCTTTTTGTTTTTTTCTTTCCTGTTTTTATTTATTTATATTCTTCAAGAGAAGATTTAAATACGATTGTTGTGATTTTATGTTAAAAAGATGGTGCAGGAAAGCTTAGTTGAGTATATTAGGAGGCTTCTTCAGCAGGGGTATGAAGCAGAGACTATTCGTACTACTTTGTTGAATGCTGGTTATTCTTCTGTTGATGTTGATGCTGCTATGAGTGTGGCTGGCGCGCCTACTAAGCGTTTCATTAATACCCGGATTCTTATTGTCGCTTTTCTTGTTTTGCTTGTTTTGGCAGGCGGCGTTTTGATTGTTTTGAAGTTGATGCAGCCCCCTGCTGCTGTTTTGGGTTTTTCTTTGAGCTTGTTTAGCACTAAGGTCTCTCCTGGCCAGGATTTGGTTGTTAATGTTGATGTTCAGAATCCTTCCGGCAGGAGTGTTTCTGGTTTGATTGATTTTGTTGTTTCTGGTCCTTCCGGCAAGGTTGCTTCTAAGACTGAGAGTTTTTCTTTGACTGCCCGTACTAGTGTTCCTGCAACTATAGCTTTGCCTTCTGATGTTCCGCTTGGCATGTATACTTTGCAGGTGACTTTGTCGTATAAGGGGAAGTCTTCTTCCCAGTCTGCCTCTTTTGATGTTGTTGAGCGGGTTGTGAAGGAAGAGCCGGTTGAGGCTTTGAAGGAGAGGGCTGTTGAGGAGGCTCGTGCTTTGGGGTTGACCTGTCCTGGCGGTTGTGATGATTTGAATTTTTGCACTTCTGATGCTTGTGTGAATGGTGAGTGTGTGCATACTGCTTTGGTGCCTTGTTGCGGTAATGGTGTTTGTGAGTCTGGTGAGGATGCCTCTTCTTGTGTTCTTGATTGTTCTCCTCGTCCTGTTGGTCCTGATGAGATTCGCCAGCGTGCTGTTGAGATGGCGCCTACTAACATTATTGGGGCGATGGAGGTTTGCGAGTCTATGGCTCAGCGTGTTTTGATTGATGGTTGTTTGAATGCTGCCTCTGAGGTCTCTGGAAGGAAGGAGCCGTGTCCTAAGATTGTTGATTCTGATGTTCGTGATTCTTGTTTTATTGCTTTTGCTTATAAGAATGATTTTTCTGTTTGTGCTGATATTTCTAATCCTTATATGAAGAATTCTTGCTTGTCTCTTGCCCAGCTTTCTAGTATTCAGGCTTCTTTGCCTCAGCAATAATTAGATTCTGCTTATGAATCCTCTTCTTGGTTCGAATATGTCTCCTGCTCTTTTTAGTTTTTGTATTATTTCTTCTGCTTCTGTTTCGTTGATGTCTTTTTCTGCTGCTGCTTTTACCAGGTCTTCTATCGGTATTGTTTTTCCGACTTTTCCTTCTAGTTCTTGGATTAGTTCTTTGACTATGATTAGTTTGTTTCTGCTGCTTGCAGGCATGTCTGTTGCTATTCTGTCTATGTCGAACGTGCCTGTTTTTTCATCTAATGCTACCTGTCTGAGGCAGTAGTCTAGCAGTTCTATTGCTTTTTTGGCGTCTTTTTTTAGTACTTTGTCGCTTAGTCTTAGTCTTGCGCAGGCTTCTGCTAGTCTTACTAGTCCTTCTAGTTGTCTTGCTGAGATTGGTATTGCTTTTACCTCTCCGCTTGCTGAGGCTCTCATTTTTAGGTAGTATTCTCTTAGTTCTTCTACTGCTGCGTCTGTTAGTTTTGGGAAGATGTTTTGTCTTGAGTACGCGAAGTATTTTCTTAGTAGTTTTGTGTTTATTTCTGGTTTTTCTACGTTGTTTTTGTGCAGTTCCAGTATGAATTTTGCCATTCTTTCGTCTTTTGTTTGGTCTGGTAGGTCTTTGATCGGAAATATCAAATCAAATCTGTTGATTAGCGTTGGTGCTAGGTTTATCTGGTTGGCTATTGTGTCGTATGGGTCAAATCTGCCGAATTTTGGGTTTGCTGCTGCTAGTACTGTTGTTTCGCATCTCAGGCTTGCTTGTATGTTTGCTTTGCTTATTGTGACGCTTTGTTGTTCTAGTGCTTCGTGCATTGCCCAGCCGTCTTCTTTTGTCATTTTGTCCATTTCGTCTATGCAGCATATTCCTTTGTTTGCTAGTACTAGTGCTCCTGCTTCTAGGCTCCAGCCTTGTAGGAATTCGTCTTTTACTACTGCTGCGCTTAGTCCTGCTCCGCTGGCTCCTTTTCCTGTTACGTATCTTCCTTTTGGTGCTACGAATTGCATTCTTTTGAGTAATTGTGATTTTGCTGCTCCCGGGTCTCCTACTAGGAGCATGTGGATGTCTCCTCTTGTTATGATTCCGTCGTCTCTTTTCTTTCTGACTCCTCCTGCGAGTTGGAGTGCGAGTGCTTCTTTGATTTTTTCGTGGCCGTAGATGCTTGGTGCCATTGAGTTAATTATTTTTTTGAATAGGTGTGGATCTGCTGCGAGGTCTTTGATTTCTTTAAGTTCCTCAGGGGAAATGTTAATCTCGCTGTAGTCTTCTTCTACTGCTTCCAGGTGGTTTGATTCTATGAACAGGTCGAATTTTGTGCTTTGCCCTCCTGATCTTAGGAATATTGGGACTTCTTTTACTTGGCCTGTGACTGCCACTCTTGCTCCTGGGTTTGTTCTTTTTTCTGTTAGTGGTGAAACCAAATCGTTCTTCAATAGTACGTTCATTCTTTTTGGTTGTTCTCCGCCTTCTAGTTGTTCTGGTACTTCTTCCAGCACCATCATTTGCGCGTCTACTAGTTCTTTGCTTACTAGTTTGAACTTGCCTTTTCTTCCGCAGCTGCATCTTGTAGGTTCTTGGAATTTGTTGTCTAACTGTAGAATTGAGTGTGTGTTTCCGCAGCTGGGGCATTCGAATTTTGCTGCTGCTACCTGCGGTCTTACTTCGCTTTTGTTTCTTACTACCCCTTCAAAGCCCAGCAGCTTGTTTATGTGTTTGCTTCTGATGTTTCTTATCATTACTTTTGCGCTTTCTGGCAGGGCTCTGAATCTGAGTACAAAGCCTTTTACTGTTTGTCCTATGTTTAGTTGTTCTACTGCTATTTCTGCTGCTTTTAGGACTTCGTCTGGCTGGTCTAGTAGTAGGTCTGCTATTTCTGGGTTGAATTGTGCTAGCTGTCCGAATTCTACTGTCAGGCTTTTTTCTCCTTTTCTTACTCTTTCTAGTAGCTGGTCGTAGTATGTTTTTTCCAGAAATTCTTGTGCTTTTGTGATTAGAGTGGTAGCGTCCATTTCTCCCCCATGTTAGTGATTGAGGGCCGCTTAAAAAGGTTTGTGGTGCTCTAGTTATAAACCCCAGCGTTTCCTGTGGAGATTATCGTCGATAAATAAAGAAAAAAATATTTTTACTTCTGTTTTACTTTCTTCAGGTTTTCTATGAGCTTGTCTAGTGCTCTGTTTACTTCTTCTTCGCTTTTTGTTCCTGTGCAGACTATTTTTCCGTTTGAGAACAATAGGAATGTTGCTTTCTGCTCAGGTAGCTTGTACACTAGTCCTGGGAATTGTTCTGGCTCGTATTCTGTGTTGTCTAGTTTCATTGCTAGGATGTTCAGGTTCAAGTCCATTCCTACTGAGCCTGCTGCAACGATATTCTGTATATTGACCTGTGGCTCAATCTTAATCTTTACATTTATCTTTTCTAGTGATTTTATGATTTTTCTGATGCTTTCGTGGACTTTGTCCATGCTTCTTGCTCCTGTGCATACTATTTTGCCTGAGCTGAAGATTAAAGCTGATGTTTTTGGTTCTTTTATTCTTATTACTAGTCCTGGGAATTGTTCTGGGTTGTATTCTGTGTTTGATAGTGTTGCTGCCATTTTTTCTAATGGTATGTCGTGTCCCAGTGATGCGCTTACTACTATGTTCACCACTTTTATTTCTCGTTGAGAAGTTTCTTTCTTCTTTGCCATGTTAATACCCCCTATTTGGCTTTAAAAATGAGTTTGGTTTAAATACTTTTTGATTTATATATCAAAGTAGCTATATCGTCGATAAGAATGAATTATTTTTTATATGGAAATTAATATACTTTCATTAATTTTCTTAATAGCATGCTGAATACTATTGCTGTTATTATGTAGACCCATATCCAGCCTAGTTTCCACCATACTTTTAGGGGTTTGTTTTCTAGTTTTACTGTTTTGAACACGTCGCTTTTGTAGCTTTCTGTTACTGGTGCGTATTTTGGCTCTGTTGTGATTAGTATTTGTTTGTCTACTTCTTCGTTGTTGCTTGCTAGTGTTGTGTAATACTCCCCTTCCTTTCCCTTTAAAGTAAATGTTGCTTCTCTTTCTGTTATTTCTTTTGTATTTTCTCCTATTATTTCTAGTCCTTCTGGTACGTTTATTGTTATGCTTCCTGTGATTCCTTTTTCCATTTGGGCTGTGATGTTGAATTCTTGGCCTGGCATTAACGGCATGTATGCGAAGTGCGCGTTCATCCAGCCAAAGATTAGTAATATCGGAATGAATGTGATCAGAGTAGGCTTCATGCTTTTTCCCATGTATTTCATGTTTAATGCCATTGCTTCTTTTTGTATTTTCATGAGTTTCTCTGTGTCTTTTGTCTCCTTCATTTTTTTCTGGTATTCTTTTTGTTTTTCTTTGAGTTCTTTCATCTCTTTTTGGTTTGTCATGTACTTGTAGATTATGACTATCAACAGAGAAATTATGAATGAGATGACTGTTATTGCGTATATTGGGTTCCAGTTTAGAAGGAATCCGAATGTTGTGTCAAAAAATGATGTAAAAAATGCCATTTATCCTCCCATGAACTTTCTTAGCATTGGGTTCATGTCCATCAAGTGTTGTCTGGCTATGTCTTCATATAATCTGTAGATTATCATTACTGATAGCAATAGGCTTGTTCCGTGTGTTAGTGCTCCGCTGATGTCTGCCAGTGCTGCCAGTATTCCTACTGCTATTGCTCCCATTATTGTTAATGGTCCGATATATCTTTGCAGTAGTCTTTCTAGTACTCTTTCGTCTTTTCTGAATCCTGGGATTTGTAGTCCTGATGACATTATTTGTTTTGCCTGGCTTCTTGCGTCCATTCCTGATGTTTGCACCCAGAACCAGGAGAATATGACTGCTCCTACTATCATGAAGAGCATGTATGCTAGTCCTTGTAGTACTGTTCCGAATGTGAGTCCTCCTCTTATCAGGCTTCCTACTAGGTCTGGTGGTGTTACCCATGCTACAAACCCTGTTGCTGGTGAGTTTCCTGAGAATGTTCCTAGTAGTGGGAATCCCCAGTTTTGTAGTAGTCTCGCCCATAGTTGTACGTTTGCTAATAGAGCGCTAATCAAAATTACGGGGATGTTTGATGTGTAGATGAAGTGTAGTGGCCATCTGATGCCGTGGCCTCGTATTCTTCCGAAGGATAGTGGGATTTCTACTTTCATTGCTTGTGAGTAGACTGCCATTACGAATACTATTGCTGTTGATAGTATGCCTGCCATCATGAGCATTGCTGTTTGTGGGTCTCCTGCTGCTAGGCTTTGGAATAGTGCGGGTATTGCTCCTGTTGCTATGCTTGGGTTTGTTGGTGATGGTAGTGGCGATAGTATTCTGATGAAAAGTGACTGTGAGACTCCTGCTGCGATGAACAGGCTTACTCCTGAGCCGAATCCCCATTTTGTTGTTACTTCGTCCATGAACATGATTAGTAGTCCGCCTAGTATTAGTTGGAATATCAAAAGAAGTTCTAGTTGGAAGTATAGCATTGTTCCGCCGAGTGCTTCTGGGGGTGCTAGTCCTCCCATGAATACGTAGATTGCTGATTCAAAGACGATGAAGAATACTGATAGTATTTTTTGTAGTCCTTGGAATCTTTGTTTTCCTTCTTTTGTTGATAAGTCAAATTTGACTAGTCCGCTTCCGTTTAATAGCTGCAATACTATGCTTGCTGTGACTATTGGTCCGATTCCTAGTGAGATTATGCTTCCAAAGCTTGCTCCTAGGATGATTGATAGTAGCTCGAATCTTTGCAGTGCGTTTTGTCCTAGTCCGAATAATGGCACTAGTCCGAGTATGAAGAATAATACCAGTATTATGCCTGTCCATTTGAGTTTTTCTTTGAATGACAGCTTCCTTTGTGTTGGGTGGCTGACTTCAGGTAGGTTTAATAGTATTTTTTCCCATAAGCTCATTTTGTCACCAGTTCGCCACCTGCTGCTTTTATTTTCTCTGCAGCACGTGGCACTGCCTTTGGTACAATTATTTTTGTTTTTCTTGTGAGCTTTCCGGTTCCTAATAGTTTATTGTATCCTAGAATTTTAAGGTCGATTACTATGCTTCCTGCTTCTTCTTTTATTTTCTTTTGTTTTAGCCATAGTGGTGTTTTGTCTTCTATGTCTTTTAGCGTGATTGCTTTTTCTTGTTTGGATGTTTTACATACGAATCCGTGTTTTCCGAAGTAGTCTTCGCGCCAGATTTTTGTTTTTAGTGTTTCTGCTTTTTTTCCTGTTCCTGCCATTCCGTAGCCGCCTCTTGAGCCTGACTTGCGGTGTTTGTTTCTGCCCCACCCGTGCGTGTTGTGCGCTCGTGTGTGTTTTTTTCTTCTTTTGACTGTCATTTTTATAACATCCTCATGATTAAATCGTTGATTTTTTCTGCTCTGTTTCCGTATGCTCCTCCCAGCTTGAAGGGTATTTTTACTCCTTTTCTTCCGTATCCTTTTCTTGGAGGGTTTAGTCTGATTATTTTTCCTTTCTTTTTCTGTAATTCTGCGAGTGTTTTCTCATCCACTGGCCCCCATGTTGCGAATGGTTCTATTACTTGTAGGGTTCCTTTTAGTTGTGGTGTTTCTTCTAAGATTGTGCAATGGTTTTTCTTGTTTAGCCCAAGTAGTTTGAAAGCGTGTGTTACTGGTCCGGGTATTCTTACTTGTCCTCTTACTCTTATTATTGCTATTTTCATTGTTTCCTTCCTTCAATCATGTATACGTTTTTGGTGTGTTCTGGTCTTGGTCTGAATGCGTTTAGTTGTTTGAGCGCCTTCATGCATGCTTCTATCATGTTTACTTTTGCTCTTGTCTGTCCGAATGTTTTGCTGTATACGCTTTCTATTCCTGCCAGCTTGAGTATTTTTCCGCATTCTTTCTCTATGACTAGTCCTTTTCCTTTTGGTGCGGGCATTAGTTTGATTCTGACTGAGCCGCATCTTCCTTCTACTGTCCAGGGTATGCTGTGCGGCTCGCTTGTTGCGTCTTCCCAGCTTCCTGCTCCTCTTCTTATTTTGAATATGTTGAGTTTTGCGTTTCTGATTGCTTTTTCTCTTGCTGGCACTGTGTCTTTGCTTTTTCCGTAACCTACTCCGACGTATCCGTCTTCGTTTCCTACTACTGCCATGCAGGCAAAGCTTGGTTTGTTTCCTTCAGGTGTTTTTTTCTGCGTTTGTTTGAAGATTCTTCGTGATCCTCCTCCGAATTTTCCTTTGCTTTGTCCTATCATTAGCAGTTCTGATTGTACAGCTGGCATTAGAATGTCTACTATTTGTTCTTCAAGTATTGGGAGCCCTTTGTCAAGTATTTGGTCTATTTCTGTTATCTCTCCGTTTTTGACTTTCTTGCCCAGTCCCGTTTTTGGCGTCCATCCTTCTATGTCTATCTTTATTTTTGGTTTTGTTTCTGCTTCTATTTCTGGGATTTCTGTTATTACGTCTTTTTCAACTTCAAGTTTTTCTTCTTCTTCTGCTGGTTTTGTTTCCTTGTTCATTGTCCACCTATTGCTTTCTTGATTGTGTCAAAGTGTTGCGGAAGCGTTTCCGGATCGAAATTTTGTTTTAGGTATTTTGAAAATTGTTTTTCGTATTTCTCTTTGTTTTCTTTTAGTTTTTTTGCGTAATTTGCGATGTGTTCTCCTCTTATTCTTTTCTCGTCTGGGATTACTTCATCTGATATTGATATTGTCATTCCGCCGTCTTTTGCACCTTTTGCTGCTGCGTATAGTATTGTTCCTTTCACGCTTGTGTATTGTCCCAGGTCCAGCACGCATTCGATTTTTTTCTTTGCTTTTTTTGCCAGGAGCAGTCCTGTCAGGTATGCTGCGCTTGTGTTTCCTGTGCTTCCTTTCCATCCTTTTTTTTGTAATTCTTTTGAGCTTGCAGATATTATTATTTTGTCTCCATTTGGCTGGAACTCGATCAGTTGCAATACTATGTGTTTCAGGCTTTTTCTTACTGTTAGCCTTGGTTTGCTGCCTAGTAGGAGTTTCATTCTTTTCTTGTAGTCTGTTCTTCCTTCGCGTTTTCTTCTGTATGGTACTGATGTTGTTTTTTTCATTTTTTAATCATGTCCTGTTCTTCTATGTATATCTTGATGTGTTTTGTGCTTCTGAAAAATCCGCCTTTTACTTTTGTATACAAGGTTCTGAATGCTGATTTTTCTATTAGGTTTTTTGCACGGAGTTTTTTGAGGAGTTCTCTTTGCGCTCTTACTGCGTTTATCCATGTTGTTTTTGGGTTTCTGCGTGCTTTCGCTGTTCCTTTTCTTGAGCCGTATCCTTTTCTTCTTTTCTTTCTCTTCTGTACCTGGATTTTTTTGGCTCTTGCCCTGCTTACTCCTTTTGATTGTAATTTTGTTATTGTTCCTTTTTTTATGAGTCTTTGGACGTCGAATTTTGTTATGGCTTCCTTTATTTCAGAGAGTTTTTCCGGGTCAAACCTTATGCGTTTTGGTCCGCATTTGAGTATGTCCGCTGCTAGTCTTTTTTGTAGTTCCATTTTAATCCTTCTTCGTTAGTATTTTTTCTGCCTCTCTTCTCTCTTGTTCTTTTGTTTTTGGCTCTTCTTTCTTTGGTTCTGCTTTTGCCTTTGTTTTTTCTTCTTTTGTCTTTTTGACTTCTTTCTTTGATTCTTTTCTAGCCGCGATTTTGTCGGTTATCTGTTTTATTTTCTCTTCAGCGTTTTTGATGTTTAGTATTGTGAGCCCTTTTTCTTTGCACTTGTTTATCAGTGCTATTTTCTTTTTGTCGCCTATGTGGCCTGTTATTACTCCTTGTGTTTTTGGGTCTAAGCCTTCAAGCTGCTTTACGTTGTATATTGTTATTGGCATTAATCCGGTTGAATGAGCCCCTCTTGTGATTTTTGGTCCTCTGTATCCTTCATTTACAGCTGCCGGCCTTCCCCATATTTTTAGGCGTATCTTGCTGTGCATGCCTTTCGGCTTTCTCCATACTTTTTTGATCTCTTTGCGTTTTTGTGTATCTTGTTGTATGAATTTTGGTCTTCTTTTGCTGATTTCCTTTCTCAGTTCGAGTGTTTTTTTGGTTATCATGTTTCTATTACTTTGTTTCCTGCTTTTTCTACCAGGTATATTCCATCTTGGAATACTCGCAGGTCCCTGTTTGTTTTTGCTGTTAGGAGTTCAATGTCGCTTGCCACCTGTCCGGCTAGCTCTTTGTTCGGGCTTTCTACTGTTATTATTTCTCCGTCTATTTTTACATCTGCTCCTTTCTTGAGTGTGAGTGTTCTAGGGCTTTTTTCTCCTAAAAAGTTCTTTATGATTAGTTTGTCTCCGTTTACTGATACGTTCATTGGGAAATGGCCGCTGCATATCTTTAATACGTATTTGTATGGTTCCTGTACTCCTTTTATCATGTTTTCAATATGTGCTGCAAATGAGTTGATTACTCTCTTCTGTCTTTTTGTTCCTTTTTTGCATGTTATTTTTATTGTGTTGTTTTCTGTTTTGAGTTTTATGCTTGGTTCTTTGAGTGTTCTTTGCACTTCTCCTTTTGGTCCTTTGATTGTTATTGTGTTGTCTTTTGCTGTTGCCGTTACTTCATTCGGCGTTTGTATTTCTTCTTGTATCGATTCTTTCATTAGTAACAGTAGGCGATTAGCCTTCCTCCTGTTCCTTTTTCTCTTGCCTGGTCGTGTGTCATTATTCCTTTTGGTGTGCTTACCAGCAGGATTCCCACTCCGTTCGCAGGCAGGTATCTTTTTTCGAATTTCTGGAATTCGAATGTTTTTACTGCGAATCTTGGCTTGATTACTCCGCACTTGTTGACGTTTCCAAGGAGATTCAGTTTTGCAAATCCGCCTCTTCCTTCGCTGACTTCTTCAAGCGCGCCTACATATCCGCGCTCCTGCATTATTGTGAGTATTCTTCTGATTGTTTTGCTGACTGGATGGACTATGAATTCTTTCTTTCCGCGTTTTTCATGCGTTATTATTGCCGACATTACGTTTGCTAATGGGTCATTTAACATTTTTTTTCCTCAACTGTATTTTTTGAATCCTATGTTGGTTGCAATCTCTCTGAAACAGCACCTGCATAGTTCTAGTCTGTATTTTGAGATGTGTCCTCCGAATCTTCCGCACCTTATGCACCTTTTTAGTGCCTGTCCTGTCTTTCTTTCTTTTGGAGCGTTGTGTTTTATGTATTTCTTTAGCTTGACGGGTTTTGCCTTGAGTTGTTTGAATACTTTTTTCCAATCGCTTGTTGTCATGATTGATCACCTATTGTTACGTTGAATTGTTTTTGCATGAAACTCATTGCTTCTTCTTTGCTTATCATTTGTTTTTTGCATATTTTTTTTGTTTCAAGTCTTCTTCTTTTTATTCTGTATCCGGGTCTTTCTAGTGTTACGCATACCTGCAGGCCCAGTACTCCTATTTTTGGGTCGTAGGTTACTCCTGGTATGTCGATGTATTCGTGTATTCCGAAGCTTATGTTTCCTGCTTCATCGAATTGTGATGGTTGTAATTTGTTGTTTTTCGCCTCTAGTAGTCTTTTTAGCACTTCTGATGCTTTCGTTTTTCTTAGTGTTAGTTTGCATCCTATTGGCAGTCCTGGTCTTAATCCCCAGGTTGGTATTCTTTTGCTTGTGACTGTTTTCATCGGCTCTATTCCTGTTATCATTTTTAGTACTGCAACTCCTTTTTCTAGTCTGGTTTGGTCTTTTCCTGCTCCTACGTTGAGCGTGATTTTCTCTATCCGCGGGGTTTGCATTTGGTTCATAGTTTTATTGCCGGTTTTTCTTTTCCTATTGCTAGTGCGAATTTTTTGTCGGATTCAATTGTTTCTTTGTCTTTTGTGAGTGTGATTTTGTTTCCTTTGATTTCTTGGATTGTTCCTATTGTTCTGATGTTGCTTCCGCCTGTTAAAAATACAGAAATTCCTTTTTCTAATGGTATGTGTTCCAGTATTTTCTGGCTTGGCACTTCGATTAAGAGTGCATCTCCTGTTTTGTATTGGCTTTTTTCTGCCAGTATATTTCTTCCGTCAGAGAGGCTGTACTGTATTTTGTTTCCTCTGGCTGTTTTCTTTCCTATGATTTTGCATAGTTTTTTGTTGGCTTCTTCTTTTGATATTTCTATGAATTCAAGTCTTCCTTTTTGGTCTATGCTGCATCTGAGTATTGTGTTTGGTTTTACTGTTATGACGTCCATGAATCCTACTCCGTAGTGCAGGTCTTTTACGATTTTTCCGTCGATTGTGACTGCTTTGTCGTTTAGAATTTGTTTTATCTCTCTTCTTGTTTTTCCGAAGTCTTTTTCTCTTAATAGCAGGCCTACTGGTATTGTTATTTCTAGTGGGTGTGCTCCTGGTTGTGGTCTTAGTATCCACTTGTGTGTTTTTCTCAGGATGTTCCAGCTTTTTGGCGCCGCGTATGTTTTCAAATGACTCATTTCTTTTCACCTTGCAGTCTTCTTTTGTCTGATTGTATCTCTGTGATGATTAGGTTTGACGGGTGTACTGGGTACATTGCTTTGCTTCCGTCTTTTTTCGTGAATTCTACTCCTGTTACGTATATTTTTGCTCGTTTTGTGTTTACTCTGTCTATTGTTCCTGTTTTTCCTTTGTGTTGGCCTCTGATTACTTTGACTTTGTCTCCTTTTCTTGCTCTTAATGATCTTGTTTTGAGTTTTTTTATTAGGTCTTTTGATAGGTGGCTTCCCAACAGCGTATTTCTTATGTGGATTGGCGCTTTTTTTACGTAGTTGCGCTGTTTTGTTGGTTTCTTGCTTCCTTTCCAGGTTGTGTTCCATTTCATATTATCGTGCTCGCAATTTTAGCTACTAGAGGCCACCTGTCCGCTGCCTCTTTGGCTATTGGTCCTTTGATCATTGTTCCTTTTGGGTTTCCGAGTTCGTCTTTGATGACAACTGCGGCATTATCTTCAAACTTTATTCTTGTGCCGTCTGGGCGTTTGTATGGCATTCTCTGCCTTACTATTACTGCCGGGACCACTTGTTTTCTCATTTCTGGTTTTCCTTGGACTACTGAACACATTACGTAATCGCCGATTGCCGCGGTTGGTTTTCTTCCTTTTACGGTCTTTGCGGTTTTCACGCTGATTATGCGCAGTATTCTTGCTCCGCTGTTGTCGCACGCGTTTATGTTCGCGGTGTGCGGGAGTCCTCTTGTTATGCTTGCTTTAAGCCCTTTCATCTTCTTTCTCTCTCTTGACTACTTTTGATTCTTCTTTCAGTTCTTCTTTTGTTTCGAACAGTTTTTCGTGTCCGATTTTTTCTATGATTATGAATTGTTTTGTCTTGCTGAGTGGTCTTGTTTCCATCACTTTTACTATGTCTCCTTCTTTTGCGTCTATGTTTTCCGGATTGTGTGCTTTGACGCTTGTTTTTGAGGTTTCGTATCTTTCGTATTTTCTTATGAACTTTCTTCTGGGCCATTCTACTGTTGCTGTTTTCTGCATTTTTGCATCTACTACGGTCCCGGTGAATGTCCTTCCTCTTGTTCTTATGCTTTGCATTTTCCACCTT
Source organism: Candidatus Woesearchaeota archaeon (assembly GCA_019323575.1). GTDB lineage: Archaea > Nanobdellota > Nanobdellia > Woesearchaeales > ARS49 > CABMGU01. Next base: position 26,173 of record JAHWHB010000048.1, on the reverse strand, counting down.
GTTTATTTGACGATGATTGTTTCTTGTGCAAACCCTGCCTCAATGAGGGCTTGCTTGACTTTTTGTTTGTGATCGCCTTGGAGTTCGATCCTGTTTTCCTTGATTGTGCCTCCGCAGGCAAACTTTGCTTTCAGCTTTTTTGCGAGCTGATCGAGATCGATTTCTTTTTCATCAATCCCTTCAATAATTGTGTACATCTTGTTGAATTTTTTTGCCTCAGTGCGCACGATTATTTTTTGGCTTTCCTTTGCAATGCTTTCGCAAACGCACAAATCTTTTGGCAAACCGCATGTGACGCATACTGTCATACCTTTTTCTGCACCTCCTGTGCGAGAATTGTTTTGATTCTCGCAATGGTTTTTTTTGCAAGTTTGAGTTTTCCTGGATTTTTTGGAATTGTGCCTATGGCTACTTGGGCGTTGTCTTTCATGATTTCTTTGTATAGTTCCTGCATTTTTTGTTTGAGTTCTTCTTTGCCCATTCCTCTTAATTCTTTGATTTTCATTTGCTTTCCTCAGCAACTTCTTTGATTTCTATGTCGTCGGGTAGTTTTATGTGTGGTCCCATGATTGCGACTTTTACTCCTATTTCTCCTGTTTTCATTATGCAGTATGCGTGTGCTCTTTTGACTTCCTCGTCTGATATGTGCCCGCATTTTTTGAGGTACCCGCTGTAGAATCTCCAGCTTTTTGCTCTTTGGCTTGGTACTTTTCCTGATATTGTGATTTCTACGCCGTATGCGCCTGCGTTCATTACATCCTGCATCGTTTTGTGTCCTATTGCTTTGAACTTGTTGATTCCGAATCTTTCTATTGTGCTTGCTATTCTTTCTGCTACTATTTGTGCATCCAGATTCGGGTTTTCCACTTCTGCGATTTCTATTTGCGGATTTTCTAGATTGAATTTCTTTTTGAGTGTGTTTGTTAATTTCTTGATGTTTTCTCCTTTTCTGCCTACAACTAGTCCTGGCCTGCTTGCGTAGATTAGTATTTTTTCTCCGAGAGGTGTTCGCATTAGTTTTGTGTGGCTGTGGCCTACGTTTTTTAGAGTCTCTGATATGAACTCTTGTATTTGTTGTTCTTTCAGTTTTTCCGCAATAAATTTGCGTTCTATCATTTCTTTACCTCTTCCAGGACTAATTCGATATGCACTCGTTTTGCTCTTGTTCTTTGTCTTCCGTAATGGTATGATGTTGGTCCTTTTTGAGTGCTTGCGTGTTTTACTATGAGGTTGCCTGTGCTTAATCCTTTGAATTGGGCGTTTGCTTCTGCGTTTTTGAGCAGTTTTAGTATTTGTTTTGATGCGTTTACTGGGTACCTTCCTGCTGCTATTCCGCGTTTGTGTCCTACGTCTTTGTTGTATCTTGTGTATGGCACAGGTGTTTTCAGCTTTATTGTCTCTTCTAGCATTTTTTTGGCTTTTTGTATGTTTTTTCCTCTTATTGATTGGCATATCATTGTGCCTGCTTTTAATGAGATTGGTATGCTCAAACCTACCGCTTTTGCATTGTTTTCTGTTATTTGTGTTGAATATTGGTATGCCATTTATCTCACCGATAGCGACGCGCTGCTTCTTGTTGCTCCGATTCCTGGCGCGCTGTGCCTGACTTGTCTTCTTGTTAGTGCGAACTCTCCTAATCTGTGTCCTAAGAGTTCTGGAGTGATTATTACTGGAACCCATTCTTTTCCTGAGTATACTTTGATCGTTTTTCCTAGCATTTCTGGAATGATTATCATGTCTCGTGCGTGTGTTTTGATGTCTTTTGGGTTTGATTTTATGTCCGCAAGCAGTTTCTTTTCTATTTCTGTGAATCCTCGTTTGATTTTTCTTCGTTCTCTGGACGGTACTAGTTTTGCGAACTCTTCAAGGCTCATTTTTGCTATTTCTTGTGAATTTTTTCCGTAGTATAGGAACTCTTTTGCCATTTTACGATCCTCTTGGTTTTGGCCATAGCTTTCCTGCCTTTCTTCCTGGCGGCGCGTGGTGGCCTACTGGTTTGTTCTTTGCTTTTCTGCTTGTTCTCTTGTTTCCAAATGGATGGTCGACTGCGTTTTGTGCTGCTGCTGATGGGTTTGGCCATCTCTTGTTTGTCATGCGTTTTCTGAAATGTTTTGTGCCTGCTTTGAGCATTGGTTTTTCCAGTCTTCCCGCTCCTGCTATGATTCCTATGCAGGCTCTGCATTCTAGGTTGAACAGTTTTTCTTGTTTGCTTGGTAATCGTAATGTGGCGTAGCTTTCTGTTTTTGCGAGTATTCTGGCTACTGATCCTCCGGTTTTGCAGAATTTTCCTCCGTCTCCTGGTTGTGATTCTATGTTGTATACCGGGGTTCCTTCTGGTATTTCTTTGAGTTTGAGTGTGTTGCCGGGGTTTATCTCTCCTCCTGGTCCTGATTGTACTTCATCTCCTATTCTTATGAATTCAGGAGCTGGCATCAAACAGCGTATTCCGTCGTCGTATTTTACTTCCATTAATGGTGCAGTGTGTCCTTGGCATTTGATTATGTTTGTTACTTTTCCTTTTACAAGTTGGGAGGTGTCTGTTCTTAGTTTTGATTCTCCTGCGTATGCAAATCCTTTTGAGCGGTATGTTGGTCCGCCTTTTCCTCTCGCTTGTTGTATTAGTGATTTGCCCATCTTACATTATCCCCAGTGTTGTTGCAATGTCTATTGCAGGTGTTTCTTTTGATAGTGTGACGTATGCTCTTTTTTCTCCTGTTACGGTGTTGTGAGTGTTTACTGCTGTTACTTTTGCTTTGAAGAGTTCTTCTATTGCTTTCTTTATGTCTTGTTTGTTTGCTCTTTTGTCTACTACAAATACGAGCTTGTTTTCTGCTTCCATTAGCCTGATGCTTTTTTCGGTTGCTAACGGATGTTTGATTACTTTTTGTGATTCCATTTTATATGAACAGCTTCTCCTTGTCTAGTTTTTGTATTGCTGCTTGTGTGAATAGTGTTAATCGTCCTGCGTGTGTGCCTGGAGCCAGTAGTTCTGCGTTGATTTTGGTTATTTCTGTTGCGTCTATTCCTGGTATGCTTTTTGCCGCTTTTAGTGCGCTGCAGTTTTCGCTTACTACTATGAGGGGCCCTTTCGCTCTTTTGTATTTTCTTCCTCTCATTGTTCCCTTTCCTGCTCTTACTTTTCTTTTGTTTCTTTGTAGCTCTTCTTTGAGTCCTATTGTTTCTAGTATTTTGAGCAGTTCGCTTGTTTTCTCAATTTTTTCAATGTCTGTCGAGATTATGAATGGGTAATTTTGTGGTGCTTTGTGTCCTCTTTGTTTTACGGTTTCTTTGTCAAGGGTTGCTGCAAGTGCGCTTCTGATTGCTTTTTTTCTTTCTTTGTCGTTGATTTTTTGTGCTAGATTGTGTTGTGATGTTGGTGGGAATGCTCTTCTTCCTCCTACGTTTCCTGGTGCGAATGCTCCCACCCATATCATTTGCATTCCTCTTCTTGTGAGTGTTTTTCTCGGCATTCTGCTGATTCCTTTTCCGTATGCGCCTTTGTATTTTCTTCTTCTCCTGCTTAGTTTTGCTGCTTGTTTCTTTCCTGCTCGCGGATCAGCTCCGTATGATTGTCTTTTGTGGCTTTGTACTGCCTCTGCTGCTCTTTTGATTAGGTCTGGTCTGATTTCTTCTTGGAATTGTGCAGGTAGTTTTTGTTTTCCTGCTTCCTTGTTCGTTTTGTCGATTATTTTTAGTTCCATTTTTATTGTCTGGAGCTGATGCTCGTGTATATTATCTGTGACGCTTCCTTTGTTTTCTGTGTTGAGTGTCTTGGCAGTGTTAGTGTGATGAGTCTTTTGTGTGCCCCTCCTACGCTGCCTTTGATTAGTATGTACTGGTTTTTTACAAGGCCATATCTTAAAAATCCGCCTTTTGCGTTGATTTTTGCTGTATCTTCATCGATTTTCATGATTTGTTTGTTTCTGTCTGTTCTTTGGTGGTAGCCCATCTGTCCTGCGTGTGGTGCTCTGTATGTTCTTGGTCCGTGCCAGGGTCCTAGGCTTCCTGGTCCTCTCTTTGTTTTTTCGCTTTTGTGAGATCTTAGGTTTAGTCCAAATCTTTTTACTGGTCCTTGGGTTCCTTTTCCTTTTGTGATTGAGGTTATGTCTACTGTTTGTCCTTCGCTGAATACGTCTGTTATCTTGATTTCTTTTCCCAGCAGTCCTTGTGCGTATGTTAGTTTTTCTTCGGGTTTTCCTCCGATTCCGATTTCAAAGAATTCTGGTTTTTTCTTTCCGATTGTTGTTAGTTTTGGCTGTGTGTATGCTAGTATTCTTACTTCTTGTATGTCTTTTGTTTCTGGTTTCTTTGCTGCTTTTTTTTGTAGTGGTATTTTTCTTGCTGTTTCTTTGTCGAGTTTTTCCGCGTTTATCTGTCCGGTGCAGTGTGTTCCGTACGCGTCTTTTTTGTAGAGAAGGATTGATGCGATTTTTAATGGTGGGCATTCGAGAATTGTTACGGGGACTTGGACGTCCATTCCTTTTGTTATTGATGTTGATTTGTTGTCGGATATTATCACGTGTGTCATTCCGACTTTGTATCCTGCAAACCCTGAGAGTTTTGCTTCTTTTGGTGTTTGCCAGTTTCTGATTCTTGCAACTATGTCTGCCGCGCGTCTTCGCGGCCAGTATTGCATGCTTCCTTTTCTTGGTGTTCTCTTGGTTGGCATAGACTCCTCTGAGTTTATGTTTGTTTAACACGATGCCCTTTACCGTGTTAGGGCCGACACATACCTTTTGCGGAACCCAGTTAGAAGTAGTGCACTTGCACCGACTGTACTGGGATTTCCTTCTCAGGCTCGTCAGTATTCTGTCGTCAATAGGGGTTGTTTATAAAGGTATCTGTTTTGGGTTGGTGTCTGTTATTTGTTTTTCTTGCCTTTTTCCTTCATTCTCGCCATCATTCTCTGTTTTGCAACAGCATAGTTTACTGGGTTTTTTATTTTGGAGCAGAAACTGTCTGGTTTGCATATGCCTAAATCAACCATGTATGCTTTATTGTCGCAGTTTGGCGGGAGTACTTTCTTTTTCATTGATTTATGGTATCTTAGTTGTCCTTGTACTAGTACTTCTCTCAGCGGTTCTGCGTTTTTCTTGTTCCATTCTTGCAGGTATTTTTCTGTCATTTCATAGCTCCACCCGCAGCTTGTTAGGAAGTTTATCAGTATGAATAGTGCTCTTTTTCTTCCGTCTTGCAGTCCTTGCGCTGCTAGTTGTATGCATGGCGGGAAGTATTGTTCTGGTACTGCTTCTGTTATTGGCTCGTATTCTTTTTTTTCTGCTAGTTCTTTGAGTTCTTGTGGTGTTTCCTGGCTTGTTTTGTAGTCGAATGCTTGTATTATGAGTTTTTTTGCCTCTCCTGGTGTTTTTTTGTCTAGGAATGATAGTTTTGGTGTTGTTTTCTCTGGTAGTGCTTGTTTTTTGTCGAACGTTAATATTTCCTCGGGCTTTATGACAACACTTGCCAGTCCTGATTTTTCATTTAGTGAATATGGCATTCTGTAGAGGTGTCTTCCTGCTATTAGTATTGTGTCTATCGATAGTATTGAGAATGGCTCTAGTTTTCCGTTTTTGACTATCTCGCCGACTGTTTTCTTTATTTTTTCCGCGATTTCTGCCGGGCTGTACTGCATTAGTTTTTGTGCTAGTGGTTCTTTTATCATTTCTTGCAGGTAGATTGCTATTTTTCTTGGTCCTTCTGGGAATAGGTCTTTTATTGGTTTGCCGTTGACTGTTTCTGGGAATGATGAGAAGGGTATTCCTATGTGGAATCCGTGGTTGCCTGAGAATTTTACTGAGATGTTCTTGACTCCGTGGTGTTGTAGTGCTTGTATTAGAAAGTCCGCTGCGAGTTTTGAATATTCTAGTTCTGGGCAGTCTATGTCTAGTATTAGATCCCATCCTTTTCTTATGTTGTTCAGCTCTTCTGGTTTTGCTCCTGTGGTTATTTGTAGTGGGTTGTTCCAGAGTTCTTCGCTGCAGTGGAAGCTTGTTGCTCCTTGTTTTACTGCTTCTAGGATGTCTTTTGGGTATTTGAGTACATCTGGTCTTTTGCCGTATCCGGTCCCGCCGTAGCTTACTGCTACTTCTTTGTCTTCTGCTGCTTTGACTATTGCTTCTTGTATTTCTGCTCTTTTATAGTACTTCAGCAGGGTGCTGATATGTATTTTTTTGTATTCTGCCATCCCCTTGTTTTTGATATCGTGTTAATTTATATATCTTGTCTTATTGGTTGTCCAGTGATGGATGAGGAGTCTGAGCAGATTAGGCTGTTGCTGGATGATATTAAGAAGAGGGATCTTCTTGTTATTGTTGAGGGGATTAAGGATGTTCGTGCTCTTAATGCTCTTGGTATTACTAATGTTATGTCTTTGAAGAAGCCTTTGTTTGCTGTTGTTGAGGAGGTTGCTTCAAAGGCTAAGGAGGTTGTTATTCTGACTGATCTTGACGAGGAGGGTAAGAAGTTGTATCATGAGTTGTTTGTTCACCTTCAAAAGCATGGTGTTAAGGTTGATAATCGTTTGAGGGAGTTTTTGTTTAAGACAGAACTTCGTCAGGTTGAAGGTCTATTATCTTATCTTGCATGACGATTTCTACTTCGCAGTCTTTGTATACTTTTTGTTGGACTGCTTCTATGTATTTTTTTGCGTTTCCGAAATAGCTTTTGTAGAATTTTGGTCTTCTGTCGTCTGCTCCGATTAACTCTCTCATTTCTTCGTCCTGCAGTACTGCGTCCATGTGTATTGTGAAGTTGTACCAGTTGGTGTGTGCTGTGTTGTATAGTCCCAGTGCCTTTGCTATGATTTTTACGTTTTTGCAGTCTGTGTTTTCTGTTATGTTGACTTGTCCTTCTTTGCCTGTCTTAAGCATTAAATAATATGCTAATTGTGATTTTAGCATGTCTATTCTTGCATCTATTAGTTTTTCTGCGGTTGTGTCATTTTTTGATTGTATTCTGTCTTTTAGGAATATCATTCTTGCTGTCCATGGTTCTATTGCTTCTAGTTCTATCATGTTGTCTGGTATTTTTTCTTCGTGCCAGTCTGTCTTGTACTCGTTGTCCAGCAGTGCGAATTGTTCTAGAACTATCTGTCTTGTTACGTCTGTTATGTTTGGCTCTGTTATTGTTGGTTTTGGCTGGCATGCTGCCATGCTTATTATTAGTAATAATAGTATTATTTTTTTCATATCCCTTTCTTTTTTGCTTTGTCTTTTAAACTTTATGAAATCAGAGTCATAAACTTTATAAATGCCGTTTTTAGTGTTTTTTGTTATGTGGAATCAGATTAAGACTGTTTTGTTGCTTGGGGTGCTCTCTGGCTTAGTTCTTGGTATAGGCTACTTGCTTGGGGGTAATTCTGGTTTGATTATTGGTCTTGTTTTTGCTGTTTTGTTGAATTTTGGCATGTTTTTCTGGTCTCATAAGCTTGTTTTGGCTATGTATCGTGCCAAGCCTGCTTTAAAGAAGGATTATCCTCATTTGCATAAGATGGTCGAGGAGCTTGCTAAGAAGGCTGGTATTCCAAAGCCCGCTGTTTACATTATTCCTACTGAGACCCCTAATGCTTTTGCTACTGGTCCTACTTACAAGAAGGCGGTTGTCGCGTGTACTGAGGGGATTATGAAGTTGTTGGATGATAATGAGCTGAAGGGAGTTCTTGCTCACGAGTTGTCTCACATTAAAAACAGGGATATGCTTGTTGCTACTCTTGCTGCGACTCTTGCGGCTGTTCTTTCTACTGTTTCGCGTATTGCTTTGTTTACTGGTATGGGTAATAGTAGGGAGAGGGGTATTCATCCTATTGCGTTTATTTTGATGGTGATTGTCACTCCTATAATTGCTTTGCTGATTCAGTTTGCCATCTCTCGTTCTAGGGAGTATCTTGCTGATGAGTCTGGTGCTAAGCTTGTTGGCGCGGGTCATCCTCTTGCTTCTGCTTTGCATAAGCTTGAGAATGGTTGTCATGCTGCTCCTTTGCGTTTTGGTAATCCTTCTACAAGTTCTATGTTTATTGTTAATCCTTTTACTGCTAAGGGCTTTATTGCTTTGTTTAGCACCCATCCCCCTACAAAATCTCGTATAGATCGTTTGTCCAGAATGAGGTTTTAATTCAATGAAAAAATTTTTTGTTTTGGTGTTGCTTATAATTTGCAGTTGCTCTGGTTCACTTACCGTCAAATGCAAAGATATTGAGAGTGCCGGTTTGCAGGATAACTGCTTATATAAAATTCTGTGTGAAACCGAGAATCCTGTGGTCTGCAAAGAGTTTAATGATCTTGGAATAAAGGAAGACTGTTATTTTTACTTTGCTCAGAGCAAAAAAGAATTATCTTATTGCGATTTTTTTGAGAATCCTTCTGCTCGAAACCATTGCTATATTGCGGTGGCGCGGGAGAGTGGTGATAAATCCATCTGTGATAAACTTGTAAAATCGTCTTATCCTGACGGCGATTATTGTATTGAACTGGTTGAGAGCGGTGAAAAACCGCCTGTTAATCGGCTTACGTGTTAAGAATAAGTTCTCCTCGTATGCTGTGGGCAGTATCTTCATTTTTTAGGGAATATACTGCCATGAGCGTTGCTTCAAATTTTTCCTTTTCAATTCCCTCGCAGGATACTTCACGAAAATCTGCCTGTTCAGGATACAATGCGGGAAATTTTAATTCTTGGCATTTTCCTTTTATGCCTTCTTTTGGTACTATGTAAATGGTCATATTTAACATAGGCCTATTGAGAATATTTTTTATGGCCATTTCAAATCCCGTCTTTTTTCTTGCAACATATGAGCAATCCAAACCCTCCTTAAATTCACATCGATCTAATAATACCTTTTTTTGAGGTGGTTGAACTTCTTTCTTTTCAACAACCTGTAAAGGCGGTTCAGCTGTTGTCTGGTCTTCAATTTGCTTGCATCCTGCCAATAATATGATTAAAATTAAGAACGCAATTTTTATTTTATCTCCTTTCATTTTCATATGGTTGTGTTGTTAGTTCTTTTATTACTTTTGCTATTTTTTCTCCTACGCCTTCTACTTTTTTAAGTCCGTCTTCTGATGCCATGAATACTGCTTGCACTGAGCTGAAGTGTTTTAGGAGTTCTTTTGCCAGGTTTGGCCCGACGTTCGGCAGCGCGCTTACAATGTATTCTTGTTGTTCTTTTATCGTCATTGGTTTTTTGTCTGCGTGGGGCGAGAATTCTTTTTTGTTTTCTTCTTGTTCTCTTTTTGCTATTGATATTAACAGTGCTGCGCTGTCTTTTTCGTCTTTTGTTGATATTATTGGTATGCCGTAGCTTATTGCTATTGTTGCCAGCATTCCTCTTATCGCGTTTGCGTGTACGTTTCTTACTGAGTACAGGTCTTGTGTTCCTTGTATTATAATTAGGGGTTTTTCATAGTTTCTTTTTAGTTCTTTTAATTGTTCCAGCAGCCTGCCGTCTATTATGCTGTTTACGAAGTCTTCTGTTGTTTTTAGTTCTACTCCTGTTCTCGCGCTTAGTATGTAGTCTGCTGATTGGAGCATTTCGAGTTTTACTGTTACTCCCTTCTCTACCAGTTCTTTTACTGTGCCCGTTGTTTTTTCTCTGTAGTCAGCGAATATCTTTACATTATTGTCATAGTTTGTTAGTGTTGGTTGTTTTGGTGCTAGTTTTAGTGTGATGTCTTTTCTCATTTTTTCCAGCACTCCTATCATTCTGTTTTCTTTGTGTTTTGCGCTCCACGAATATGCTTCGTCTCTTGTTCCTTTTGTGAGGAATATTGTTGCTCTTCCTTTTTCTTGTCTTCCTGTTCTTCCTCTTCTTTGTATGTGTCTTATCGCGCTTGGTATTGGTTCGTAGAATACTACCAGGTCGACTTTTGGTATGTCTAGTCCTTCTTCTGCCACGCTTGTTGCTATGAGTATGTTGAACATTCCGTCTCTGAACATGTCCAGCATCTCTGCTTGTTGTTTCTGGCTTAGTCCTGTTTCTCCTTTTTTTGCTTGTCCTACGAAGATTTTTGCTATTGCTCCTTGTTGTTTGTTTAGTTCTTCTGATAGTTTTACTGCGGTGTCTCTGTACTGGGTGAAAAGTATTATTTTGATGAGTTTGTTTTCTTGTATTTCTTTTGTTATGAACTCTACCGTTTCCTTTATTTTTGGGTGTTCTATGTTTTTTTCGAGTAGTTTTTGCGCAAGTATGTATGCGCTTTTGAATGATAAGTCTGCTGTTAGGTTTTTTACTGCTTTTATTTTGCTGCTTTCTGCCTGTTCAAACAAATTTGTCAGGTATTTGTTTAGTGATGCGATGCTCTGTGTTTCCAGCAGCTCCACTGCGTGTTGTGCTTTGATTATTTCTGCGAGCAGGCTTATTGCTTTCATTGCTTCATAGTCTTTTTCTGTTCTGAGTTTTGCTTGTAATTGTGCCTGTATTTGCAGCAGTTCTTTTTTTGTGAGGTAGTTTGTTTTTACTCCGTATTTTTTGAGCTGTTGGATTTTTGCTTTTATGCAGTTTTGCAGAAGGTTTTGTATTTTTTTGAATTCTTCTGGGAGTTCTACTTTTTTCCATTCTATTTCTATTGGTTGTACGTATGGTTGTACGTCTGGGTCTTTTTCTGTTCTGATTTCTACTGCTTCTATGCCTAAGTTGTTGCATACTTCTTCTATTTTTGTTGTGTCGCTTCCCGGGCTTGCTGTAAGTGCTAGTACTCTGGGCCACTCCGCTTTTCTGTGGTATTGTTTTGCTATGAATACGTAGCTGTAGTCTCCTGTTGCTCTGTGTGCTTCGTCAAATACCAGGAGGCTTACTTTTGTTATGTCTATTTTGTTTCCTATTATGTCGTTTTCTAGTCCTTGTGGTGTTGAGAATATGATTTGTGCTGTTTGCCAGAGTTGTTCTCTTTTTTTTGGAGGTATCTCTCCTGTGAATAGTGCGAATTTTTCTTCTGGAAAATCTATTGCTTCTTTGAATGTTTGGAGGTGTTGTTCTGCTAGTGGTTTTGTTGGTGCCAGGATTAGTATTTTTGATTGTGAGTGCTGGTTTAGTCTTTGTGCTGCCAGCAGCAGTGCTATCCCTGTTTTGCCCATTCCTGTTGGGAGCACTACTAGTGTGTTTTTGATTGCTGCTGTGGCTAGTATTGTTTCCTGGTATAGTCTTGGTGTGAACCCCCTTAGCATGTGTTTTTGGTGTTTGATTGTGTATTTATGTTTTGCTAGAATTTAGATTGTTCTGATCACTTTTTTCTCGTGTACCCAGTAGCCTGCGAGTATTCCTGCTAGCAGGAGCAGTGTTATTGCTCTTAGGTTTGTCCATATTCCTCCTAGTACAAATCCTAGGAAGAATGCCATTATTGCGAGGAATAATGGTATGCTTTCGCTTTTTTTGAGTTTGTGCCATAGTCTTCCGAATATTAGTCCTGCGATGAAGCATGTCGAGTATATTGCTATTAGGTTTTGCGCGGCTATTCCCATTACAAATCCTATTATTAGTACTAGTAGTGCGATTATTTCAGGCCAGTCAAACATCATATCTATGTCAAATAATCCCATTTTAGCTCCACCATTTTCTTTCGAATATTACCAAGTACATGAACCATGCTGCTGCTCCTATTAGTAGTGCGAATATGTATGAGTATATTGCGAATGCGTAGACTAGGAACACGTATCCTGCGAATGAGCCGAATAAAAAGATGTACCATAGTCTTGAGTAGTAGAATAATTTCGAGCCGTCTAGTGGTGGTATTGGTATTAAATTCCAGAAGGCGAATGTTAGGTTTAATACGAATAGTTTTTGTCCTATGTATGGGTGTACTATTCCTGTCCATTCTAGTGTTTTGATTATTGCTGAGAAGAATATGTTTGCTACTGGTCCTGCTAGCGCGATTCTTGCTAGTGTGCCTACTCCTGGCCCGTATCTGAATGCTCCTATTCTGTGTGCTGGGAGCATGTATGCTATTGTGCCTGTTGCCGCTAGGAATTTGATTTTGCCGTTGCTGAGTATTGTCAGCATTAGTCCGATTAGGATTCCATACCACCATAGTTTTTGTTCCGCTCTTAGTCCTATGTAGAGCGCCATTAGTCTTTGTCCTGCGTGGTGCACGAATAATGTTATTAGTATGAATATTAGGCTTATTGCGTAGCTTTTTAGTCCTTGGTTTAGGTCGAATGTGTCTGTTCCCCATTCTGTCCAGGAATAGATTAGTGCCAGGCCTAGTGCTGCCAGGAAGAATGCTATCCATTCTTCTTTTGAAAATTTGAAGTATCTTTTTACTTTGTCCAGGTAATTTCGAAGGCTCATCTCTTTTTTTTTTATTATACTCTATTCTGGCTTTAAATACTTTTTCAAGAGTTTTCTTATTTCTTGTTCGTGTCCTGCGCCGACTACTGCTATTATTTTGTCTTCTGGGTGGTGTGTGATTAAGTGTGCCAGGCTTTTTGCCATGTGTTTGTTTCTTTCTTCTACTAGTACTTTGTATATGCTTGGATATCTTTTTTTAACATCTTTCATTAGTTTTTTTATGACTTTTTGTGTTGGTACTTTTGCCAGGTCGAATTGTATTCCTTTTCTGAATATTAGTCCTTTGGCTAAGTCTACTACAAAATTCCATTTTTCTTTCCACGTGAGTGCTTTTGAGAATTTTAGGAGTGTTATGTCGATGTCTTGGTCTATGAGTGCTATTTTTGCCTCTACCTCTTTTGCTGCTTTTATTGCTGTGAGCATTTCTGAGCCGGGCATCACTCCTGTTTTGGCTCCTAGTTTTTTTTCTGTCCACGTGCCTATTAGTGCGAACAGCCATCCTTTTACTCCTACTCTTTTTATGTCTCTTATGCTTAGTCTTGCTTTTTGTTTGTGCAGCAGGGCATAGAGTCTTTTTGCATCGAGTTCTATTGCTACTATTCCTGGTTTTTTGTCAAGTATTGTTTTCTCTACGTTTTTTACGCTTTCTGGAGAAATGTGTGATGTTCCTATGATTTGTAATTGTTTCATTTTGTTTTTGTAGCTCTTTTTATTTATTAATGCTGTGCTTTACCATAATATTTATATAGTTTAACTCTTCAAAAATAGTGTCGAAAGGAGGGAACTAATATGCTTAGAATGAAAAAGATACAGGAAACGTATGATATGAAGGTTTTTACTGATCTTGGTGATTATTTTGGTGATGTTGAAGAGGCTATTTTGACTCAGTCTAAGGTGCATGGCTGGCGTGTTCGTGCCACTAAGAATTCTTTCTTGTCTAAGGTTCTGGGCAGTGCCAAGGGTGTTATTGTTCCTCACCAGCTTGTTAAGGCTGTTGGCGACATTATGGTTATTAGCCGTGCTGCTGTGCCTAGCTATTCTGAAGAGGAAGTTCCGCAGGAAACTGCTTGATGTTGTCACGTGTTTGGAAGTATAAAAGTTTAAGAATTGTTTGTTAAGTTCTGTTTTTTATGGATTCGACTACAGAGCTGAAGGAGTGGGTTCAGATTTTTTTGAAGTCCCGCGATATTCTTGAGAAATCCATTTCTGGTTTTGAGGATTTGAATGGTGATTTTGTCGTGCATAAGTCTTCTGGCGATGTTTTTTTCTTTGTTCGTCCCGAACTTGCGGATGTTTCTGGTATTGTTGAAAAGGTTTCTGGCAGCGCCGGTCTTGTTGTTCTTAATACTAGGAAGAATGTTGACTTTGTTGTTTCTAATTGGGGCACGCTTGCTAAGCTTCCTGGTTTGTGTATTTATTTTGTGAATCCTGCGGCTAATGAGAAGTGGATGTTGTATCCTTATACGCATAATCAGATTACTGAGAAGTCCGCTTTGAAAAGGGGTCTTTTGAGCTTGTTTTCTACAGTGCCTGCAGTATGACTGCTGTGATTAATCCTATTATGAGCCCTGCTGTTATTTCTGTTAGATTGTGATGTTTTCTTATGTGTAGTGCGTCGTGTATTACTATCGCTGCTAAGACGTAAGATATGACTGCCGCGGTGGAATTATATCCTTCTTGTATTGTTATTGCTGTTGCTAGTGCTCCTACCAGTGCGGCATGGCTGCTTGGCATTCCTCCTAACTGCCAGAACGCTTTTGTTTTTCTGCTTATGATTATTTTTACCAGCTGGCACGCCAGCCATGCTGTGATTATTGTTAATATTAGGTTCATTTTTGCTTGGTAATGTTTTATTGCATAAAAATTTATACACTTTGTTAAAAATACCAGTATACTAAATAGTAACATTTATATATTCGCTTTCTCTGTTTTTGTTTACACTTGTGAGTGCTTAAAGAGGTGTTGTGATATGGATGATAAGATTCTTCAAAAGGTCGTTTCAAACGTAGCTGAGAATGTTAATGAGATTAAGAAGCGGGAGGCTCAATTGTCTAATTTCCGTCGTATTCTTCCTGCTTTGATTGAGAAGGGATTGGATAATGTTAATCTTTCAATGTTTGATGAGGAAACGCGAATTTCTGTTTTGAATGCTTTCGGTGAGGAGTATGTGAGGAAGGGCAGGCTTCCTGAAGCTATGAAGGCTTTTATTCTTGCTGGTAATCGTGTTAAGTTGACTGCTCTTGGCAAGGATTATGAGCGTGTTGGCTTGTTCTCTAATGCTGTTGAGTGTTACAGGCTTGCAGACAATACTGAAATGCTTTTGAAGGTTGGCAATAAGTGTTTGGAAGAAGGTCGCACAGGCGATGCTATTCGTGCTTTTCGTGCTATCAATGACGTGGAAAGGCTTGTTAGAGTTGGAGAGGACTGTTTGAGAAAGGAGAAGTATGACCACGCGATTGAGGTTTTTAGTGCTGTTAACAATAAGCAGAAGCTTGCCGAGGTTGGTGATAAGGCTTTGAGAGAGAGGCAGATTGGTTATGCTGCCAAGGCTTATGAGCTTGCTGGTGATTCTGAGCGTTTGTCTTCTCTTGGGGATATGTGTTTGAGGGAGGGCTTGTTTGCTACTGCTTTCAAATCTTATAATCTTGCTGGCAATGTTATGATGGCTCAGTTCGTGAAGGAGAATTTTGGCTCCCAGTTTAAACATGATTAGGTGTGATAAACATAGAAAGGACCATGTTGGCGGTTGCATGTGGTGCGGTAAACGCTTGTGCGAGTTTTGTATAGCCAAGCGCGATCACAATAAATTGTATTGCGACAAGTGTGTTGGTATGCTTTCTGGTATTCGTCGTGATCCTTTGCCTCGTGTTGGCCGTCAGCCCCTGCCTGCTTCTGGCAGGCGTTTCGTCGTTAAAGACGGATATCTTGTGAAGGAGGACGGACAAAATGGATGTTTTTAAACTGCAGAGGATAAATAGTTTGGCTAGTGATTTGCGAAAGCATAATTTTGCTGGTTCTAGTGAGGATGCGTTTCAGCAGGCAGAGCAGGTTTTTGAGGAAAAGCAGCAGGGTGCTGTTGAGGAAGCTGCTCCTGTTGTTCAAAAGTCTAATGGTTTGGCTGAGCGTCGTTTTGAGTTGTTGTTGGAGCAGAATAATAAGAAGTATGTTGAGGAGTTTCAGGTTTTGCGTTCTGCTTTGAATTCTTTGGCTCAGGAGTTGGAGTCTTTGAAGTCTGAGCTGAGAAAATTGTCTGAGCAGGCTCCGCCTAAGCCCAAGGAGCGTCAGGAGCCTTTGAAGACTGAGGTGAAGGAGGATCATCCTCGTCAGGGTAAGTTTAATCCGAGTGATGTTGACATTCAGAAGATGTTTTATTTTGGTAAAAAGTAATTTACAGATATAGTATTGTTATTGTCAGCACTCCCCAGATTATCATTGCTGCCATCATTCTGATGTCTGTGAATACTTTTTCTGGTTCTCTTGCTATTTTGTTTCCTGTGCTGATTATGTTTTCGTATCTGAATACTGCGTAGAGTGCTGGCGGGAGTGTTAGGTATAATAGCTGGTGTTGTCCGAAGAACACGTATAGTGTGTATGTTATGACTAGTGTTGTTGTTGCTAGTGCGCTTAGCCTGCTTGTTAGTTCTGGTGTGTATGCTTTTAGTGTTTTTCTTAGGTGTGTTTTTTCTTTTAAAAGCATTATTTCGCTTCTTCTTTTTCCTAGTACTAGGAATAGTGCTAGGAAGAATACTCCTAGTATTAGCCACGGGCTTACCCATACTGTTATTGCGAGTGCTCCTGCTACTGCTCTTATGACAAAATTTACTGATATTGTTAGTATGTCTGCAAATGCTTCATGTTTTAGCCATGCTGTGTATAGTTGTGATAGTATGAAGTAGCCTAGTGCTGCATAGAGGAAGTTTGTCGGCAGTAGTAATGCTGTGCCGAATCCTATTGTTGTGAGCAGGATTATGATTAGTAGTGCTTCTATTTTTCCGACTTTTCCTGATGCTATTGGTCTGTTGTGTTTTTCTGGGTGTAGTCTGTCTTTTTTCCTGTCTGCATAATCGTTTATTACGTATGTTGCGCTTGATAGTGCGCAGAAGCTGATGAATGCTGTTATGCTTAGTTTTATTGCTGTTGTGTTCAGCAGGTTTCCTGAGAATATTAGTGGCAGGAATACTAGCAGGTTTTTGTACCATTGCTTTGGTCTTAACAGCTTAAGATATTTCATACCACTGTGAAGTGGTAACTTCCTTTATAAGCTTTTTGGCTTAATCGTTCTCTACTCTTGGTGCTAGGATGAAGCTTAGTAGTAGTTTGTCTACTACTTTGTATTCCAGCTTTAGCGGGTAGTCTTGGTTAAAGAATATGTTTACTTCGTCTGCGAGCTTGCCTGCATTTATCATTTTTTTCAAATACTCTATTGAGTATTTTGCTTTGATTTTTGCAGTACTGGTGCTTTTGATTTTTGTGTCTTCTCCCTGTTTGATTTCTATGTGTGCTTTGCTTAGGTCTCCCTCTGCTGATATTGTTAGTTTTTCTGGTTCTGCTGCAAAGGTGACGCTTTCTGCTACTATGTCTGCGTCTGCTATTGCGTCGTTGAGCACCATGCTGTTTGTTCCTATTGTTATTGGGAATGTTAGGTTTGGTATTCTTTGTTCTTTTTCTTCGAGTTCTATTAGTGGTAGTGAGAATGTTCTTGTTGTGCCTCCTTTTAGGAGTATTTGTAGTTTGTTTTCTCCTGTTACTTCTAGTGTTAGTATGTCGCTTGCTCCTACTCTTCTTAGTATTTGTTTGAAGTTTGCCAGGTTTATTGCTATTTCTTGTTCCTTTTCCACTTCGTATTCTGTGAAGCTGCTTGATAATAGTTTGAAGATGACCATTGCGACGTTTGCCGGGTCCATTGCTATCATTTCTAGCCCGTCGCGTGTGATTTTGAATCTTGCTTCATTGACTAGTTCTGATATTACTGATATGCTGTCTTTTATTAATGTTGGATCTGCTAGTACAAGCCTCATTTTTTCTCCCCCCATTATTATTTTTTAATATCAGTTGTTTATATATTTTACTATACTGGAGTTACAATGTTATTCTCTGCCCGTTTGTTAGTATGTGTATTGTTTTGTCTGTGTATCCTTCTTCTTTTGCCATTTTTTTGAATGCGTCTGTTTTTTCTGGTTCTCCGTGTGTTGGTAAGAGATATTTTGGTTTTAGTATTTTGATGATTTCTCTTAGGTCTTCTTTTGAGTTGTGTCCTGATACGTGTATGTCTTTGAAGAGTCTTGCTCCTTGTTTTGTTAGTTTTTTGTCTAGTATTGCTCTTTGTTGTATGTTTATTTCTGCTGGTATTATTTGTGAGCTGAATATTACGTGGTCGTTTGCGAATTTCCATTTGTAGACTCCGTCTGCCATTTTGCTTAGTGTGCTTTTTGGTTCTCCTTGGTGGCCTGAGACTACTAAGAGGTATTTTTCTTTCTTGTTTTGTACCTCTTTGAGCTTTCTTCTTATCTGGCGTGCGTATTTGAGTATTTGTGCTTGTTTTGAAAGGTCTATTAGTCCTGAGTCTTTTGCTGCGTAGCTGTACTTTGCCATGCTTCTTCCCATGATTATTGTTTTTCTTCCTAGCATTTTTCCGTATTCCGCTATTGTTTTTAGTCGTGCTATGTGGCTTGCGAATGTTGTGACTATGATTCCTTTTCCTTTGCTGTCTATGTCTATTAGCACGTCTCTTAGCATGTCTTTTGCTACTTGTTCGCTGGGTGTTTTTCTTGGTGCAGTTGAGTAGAGGCAGTCTTGTATTAGTGCCAGCACTCCTTTTTCTCCTAGTTTTTTGAGGTGGTCATAGTTGACCGGGCTTCCCATTGTTGGGTGTGAGTCTAGTTTGTAGTCGTTTCCGTACATTATTGTTCCGTGCGGTGTGTGTAGTGTTGCTATGATTGTTTGTGGCGTGCTGTGTGTTATGTGGCAGAATTCTAGTTTGAGGTTTTTTGATAGTGGTATTGTCTGTCCTGGTTTTAGTTCTATTATTTTGTTTTGGAGGTCTATTTTTTCGTCTTGGCAGATTGTTCTTAGTATTTGTGCTGAGAATGGTGTGCAGATTATTGGCGCGTTGTACTTTGCTGCCAGGTGTGGTACTGCTCCTATGTGGTCTAGGTGGGCGTGCGTTATTATTATTGCTATTACTTCGTCTCTCCAGTCTTTTATTTTTGTGTCTTGTGGTACTGCTTCTGCTCTCTTCAGGCTTGCTTCTGTTAGTTTTCTGAATTCTCCTATTTCTTCTTCTGTTAGTTTTATGTAGTTTGGGAGGTGCAGTCCCATGTCGAATATGACTGCTTCATTGTCTATTTTAACTGCAGTCATGTTCCTGCCTACCTCTCCCCAGCCTCCTACTGCTGCGATTTCTACTGTCATTTTGGTTGTTTTTTGTTTTGTTGTTTATATATGTTCTATCTTTTTATTTAAAAAGTCGTACTTTATATGCAAAGGCTTTTTTAATTGATTTTACTATATTCTTGTTATGAAGAACAAACCCGTCTGGCCTTTGTTGTTAGTGGCCTTGCTGGCTCTTGGAACTTTTTCTATTATTGGAATGCAGGATGATGCTACTGGTGGTGTTCCTAGGACTCTTGCTAGACCGGTTCAGATTGGAGATAGGACTGTTAAGCCTCCTGTTATTGTTCAGCCTGGCAAGACAGTAGAGGTTACTCCTAGGGAAACAGTGTATGTTGTTGATAGTGATTCATTGACATGGCATGATTGTATTCTTGCTAAGGAGATTGCTCTTATGAAATCTCCGCAAGAGTATGAGGGTGATTCTGATTTGTATAAGTTGATTCTTGCTTGTGCTGAGAAAGGCTGGAATTGATAAGATTTAAAAAAGAGCAGAAATCTTGTTCTCTCTACGCGGGGGTTCCCGAGTGGCCAAAGGGGATAGCCTCAAGCGCAAACTTGCCGCAGCTGATTGCGGTGATAGCTATTGGCTTAGTGCCTTCGCAGGTTCGAATCCTGCCCCCCGCATTAGTTTTATTCTAACCCGCCTAGTCTTTCTTCTATTTTGGCGAGTTCTTGTTCTAGAACGTCTATTTTTGTTTTGCCGAACTTTGTTGGTTTTGATTTAGAAGCTTTTGTTGTCTTTTCTGTTTTTGTGCTTGGTGCTCTTAGTGGTGTTTTTGGCATGTGGTTTCTTAGTTTTTTGTTAAGCACCATTATCTCGTCGAATATTCTTTTTAGTTCTGTTATTCTTTGCAGTTTTTCTTCTTTGATGTCTTTGTATTGTTCGTATCTTTTCAAACTGTCGATTAAGTTTTTTGAGCTTGTCAGTAGTTCTTTCCTTATTTCTACTGGGTCCCGTATTCCGACAAAGAATAGTTCTTCTTCCATTATAGGCTTGGTTGTGAGAGTGCTCTGTCTATGTTTGTCACTCTTGTTTCTACGTCTTCTAGTTCTTTGACCCAGGTTGCTAGTTCTGAGTCTTCTTGTGCTTTGAGTTCTGCTATTTTGTCAAGCAGGAATTTTGCTTGTTGTAGTTTTTCTCGCATTAGTGTCATTATGTCTGCTATGTCTTTGTACTCATCTATTTTTACGAATACTGGTGCTCTATCATCCATATTAATCACCTTTCTGCTTTTGCTATTAGCTGGTCTACGTAGCCTAGTTTTTTCTCTACGTCTTCTAGCTGTGTTCTCCATTTTTCAAACGCTCTTTCTTCTTCGTTTTTCAAATCTCCTAGTTTTCTTACGAAGTTTTCTGCTTCCATGAGCTTTGCTCTTATTGTGTTTGTGTCGTTGATGATTCTTTTGTAGTCTTCTATTGCTACGAATGTCGGTTTTAATGGAGGTCTTACTTCTATTTTTTCTTCCTCTTTTTCCCATGCAGGTTCTGCTGGTTTTTTGTAAATTTCAGGAGCGGGAAGTGCTGGTGGGAGTTCTGGTATTTCTGGCTCTGGTCCTATTTCTGTTGGTCTTATCTCTTCTATGTCCCCTTGTATTTCTGGTGCTGCCGGCATTGGTGGCGGCGGGGGCATTGGTAGTTCTTCCTGTTTTTTCTTTAGAAAGCCGAATATTGCCATCATATCACCCCGTTTTTTCCTTTTTTATTCACTCTTAAAAGCTTTTGTAACTATTCTCAAATAACAAATATCGCCTTTTTTCTGAGGGAAAAGCTTTATAATTGGCTGGCTTTTGGTCGCTGGTATGGAGCAACAAAACATAGTGGCAAGGTGTATTATTGAGATACTTGGCGGTCCTAAGGAGTTTATCGCTAAAAAGCTTGAGGAGCACGTTGAGAAGATCAAGCAGGAGGGTCTTGATGTTCAGATTGAGAAGTATGCTGAGCCGGTTCCTTCTGACAAGCTGTTTTCTCAGTTTGTTGAGCTTCAGATTTCTTTTAAGGATGCTCATGAGCTTCTTAATTTCTGTTTTGACAGCATGCCCAGCACTGTCGAGATTATGTCTCCTGAGAAAATGGAGCTTGATATGGCTAAGTTTGAGGATTTTCTTAATGATTTGCAGGGACGCCTGCACCAGACTGATATGATGTTGAAGGGTTTGCAGGCTCAGAAGCAGGTTTTGGATAAGAATGCGATTAATATTCTGCATAATTTCATCAAGCTTGCTTGTGAGAAGCCTAAATCAATGGATGATCTCTCCAACATGATTGGTATGAAGCCTGATGCGCTGCAGAGTTTTGTTGATACTTTGATTTCAAAAGGTGTAATTAAAAAAGAGGGCAATCTTTTTGTCGCAAATGGATGAGGAACTGAAGCGTACTGTTGAGGCCATTTTGTTTGCTGCAGGCAGAAAGCTTGAGCTCTCAGAGCTTGCTGGTTTGTGTAAGCGTTCTGAGGAGGAGGTTCTTGCTGCTCTGTCTGAGTGGAAGGCTTTGCTTGATTCTGCTAATAGTCCTACTATGCTTGTTCAGGATGGTTCTGCGTGGAAGTTGACTGTTCGTGAGAAGTATGTTCCTGTTATCAAGAAGGTTGTTACTAAGACTGAGCTTCCTAAGGGTCAGCTTGAGACTTTGGCTGTTGTTGCGTATAAGGCTCCTGTTTTGCAGTCTAAGGTTATCAAGATTCGTACTAATAAGGCGTATGAGCATCTTTCTCTTTTGGAGGAGTCTGGTTTTATTACGCGTGAGAAGTCTGGCAGGACTAAGTTGATTAAGCTTACTCCTAAGTTTTTTGAGTATTTTGATATTGATCCTTCTAAGCTTAAGAACAAGTTTGGCAGTGCTGTTGAGATTGAGAAGGCTATTGAGGCTAAGGAGGTTGAGATAGAGAGTATTGAGGTTGAGCAGAGAAGGCAGACTGAGGAGCGTTTGGAAAAGCCCCAGATTGTCTTGGGCAGTTCTAAGGAGCCTCTTGAGACTTATCCTGCTCTTGAGCCTGTTAAGGAGATGCTGCCTACTGGTGTTGAGCTTTTTATGGAGAATTTTGGCAATCTTGAGGTTTATGATGTTGAAGGTGAGAAGAAGGTTCACAAAAAGCATGTGAAGCATAAGAAGAAGCACGAGAAAAAAGAAAAGCCTGAAGAGAAACCTGAAGAGCCTGCAGAATCTGAAGCTCCTGAAGAAGAAAAGCCTGAAGAGCTGGAAGTTGAAGAAAAACCTGAAGAAAAGCCTGAAGTTGAAGAAGAGAAGCCAGCTGAAGAAAAGCCTAAGAAGAAAAAGAGGGGTAAGAAGAAAGCAGAAAAAGAGCCTGAAGCTCCTGAAGAAGAAAAGCCCGTAGAGACAGAAGTCAAAGAAACGCCTGCAGAGCCTGAAGAGTTGTCTTATGAGCAGAAGATTGCTAAGGAGGCTGCTGAGAAGACTGCGGCTATGAAGCCTAAGGAGTTTGCTGGCAAGGGTTTGTTTCCTGAGGGGGTTCCTCCTGAGGTTGAGGCTAAGATTGAGGATAAGATTAAGAAATTGTTGTCTGGTGAGAAAGAGGAATGAAGTTCTTGTTGAAGTGCCGTCATTGTGGTAATCAGATGTTGTATGAGACTAGGAATGTCTTGCTTGCGGACCGTTCTAAGCTTTGTGTCTATTGTGGCAGAAATTTCAAGATTAAAACAGCCGTTTTAAAGCAAAATCCATAGTATTTTTCTATATAGAAAATAATCACTTTTATAAACCCTATAATCTTATGTTTTATCGTCGAGAAACGTTTCTTTATGGAAGACGAAAAACAAGCACCTAAAGTAGAGAAGATTATCCCTCGTGTTATCGAGCAGGAGATGAAGGCTTCTTACTTAGATTATTCTATGTCTGTTATTGTTGGCAGGGCTCTGCCTGATGTTCGCGACGGCTTAAAGCCTGTTCACAGGCGTGTTCTTTATGCGATGTATGATATGGGTATGTTGCATAATAAGCCTTTCAAGAAGTCTGCAAGGATTGTTGGTGAAGTGCTTGGTAAGTATCACCCTCATGGTGATATGGCTGTTTATGATGCTATGGTTCGTCTTGCTCAGGATTTCTCAATGCGTTATCCTTTGATTCAGGGTCAGGGTAATTTCGGCAGTATTGATGGTGATAATGCTGCAGCGATGCGTTATACTGAGGCTAGATTGAACAAGCTGTCTGAGGAAATTTTGCAGGACATTGAAAAGGAGACTGTTGATTTTGTCCCTAATTTTGATGGTTCTTTGGAGGAGCCTTCTGTACTTCCTTCTAAGGTTCCTAATCTGTTGATTAATGGCAGTTCTGGCATTGCTGTTGGTATGGCTACTAATATTCCTCCTCACAACATGACTGAGGTTTGTGATGGTATTATTCAGACGATTGATAATCCCGAGATTGATGTTTTGGATTTGATGCAGACTGTTAGGGCTCCTGATTTTCCTACTGGCGGCATCATCATGGGTGTTTCTGGTCTTAAGCAGGCTTACAAGACTGGTCGTGGCAAGATTGTTGTTCGTGCCAAAACTAGTATTGAGGAGGCAAAGAACAGGACTAGGATTATTGTTTCTGAGATTCCTTACATGGTTAACAAGGCCGAGCTTATCTTGGCTATTGCTAATCTTGTTCGTGATAAGAAGGTTCAGGGCATTTCTGATTTGCGTGATGAGTCTGACAGGGAAGGTATGCGTATTGTTATTGATTTGAAATCAGGAGCAAATTCTGATGTTGTTCTTAACCAGTTGTTTGCTCATAGCAGGTTGCAGGAGACTTTTGGTATTAACCTGCTTGCTCTTGTTGATAACCAGCCTAAACTGCTTTCTTTGAAGGACATTATCCAGAACTTTATTGATTATCGCCGCTCTGTTGTTCGCAAGCGTACTGAGTTTGATTTGAGGCAGGCTGAGGACAAGGCGCATTTGCTTGAGGGTTTGATTATTGCTCTTGACCATATTGATGCTGTTGTTCAGCTTATCAAGCAGTCTAAGTCTGCTGATGAGGCTAAAGCTGCTTTGATTGCTGATTACAAGTTGTCTGATAAGCAGGCTCAGGCTATTCTTGATATGACTTTGCGCCGCTTGACTGGTTTGGAGCAGGGCAAGATTCGTTCTGAGCATGCTGACTTGTTGAAGTTGATTAAGGACTTGAAGGATATTCTTGCTTCTGAGCAGAAGATTTTGGGTATTATCAAGGCTGAGCTTCTTGAGCTTAAGGAGAAGTATGGTGATGATCGCCGCTCTCAGGTTTTGGCGGCTGAGGCTGAGGTTATTGAGGAGGAGGCTTTGATTAAGCCTGAGGATGATGTTATTACTATTACTCATGCTGGTTACGTTAAGCGTTTGCCTGTTGATACTTACAAGCAGCAGCGTCGTGGCGGCAAGGGTATTATTGCTGCCGAGGCTAAGGAAGAAGATTTTGTTGAGAATTTGTTTGTTGCTAACACTCATGATTACATTTTGTTCTTTACGAATCTTGGAAAGGTGCACTGGATTAAGGTTTACCAGATTCCAGAAGCAGGTCGTTATGCAAAAGGCACTGCTATTGTTAATCTGTTGCAGCTTGGCGACAAAGAAAAAGTTACTGCTTTCATTCCTGTTAAGCAGTTTGAGGAGAATAAGTTCTTGTTTATGGTTACTGGTGATGGTACTGTTAAGAAGACCTCTCTTGCTGAGTTCAGCAATCCTAGAAAGGGCGGTATTATTGCTATTAATTTGGCTGAGAATGATGAGCTTAAGTCTGTTATGTTGACTGACGGCAATCAGCAGATTATTATCGCTTCTAAGAATGGTATGGCTGTTAAGTTTAATGAGGGTGATGTTCGTGCTATGGGCAGGACTGCTGCTGGCGTGATTGGTATTCGTTTGCGTGATGATTCTGTTGTGGGTGCCACTATTGCTGATGACAAGCTTACTTTGGTTACTGTTACCGAGAAGGGTTTTGGCAAGCGTACTTTGATTTCTGATTACAGGTTGATTAGTCGCGGTGGCGTTGGTGTTATTAACATTAAGATTACTGATAAGAATGGCTGTGTTGTTGGCATTGCCTCTGTTACTGAAGAGGATGAGCTTATGCTTATTTCTCAGTCTGGTATTCTTATTCGTACTCCTGTGAAGGGCATTAGTGTTATTGGACGTAACACTCAGGGCGTTCGTGTTATGAAGCTTGAGGAGAATGATAAAGTTATTAGTCTTGCTAAGATTGCTCCTGAAGAATGAATGGTCTTGTTTTGACTCACGTTGGCTTGGAGGATGTTAGTGCTTCTGAGATTAAGCAGTTAATATCAGCAACAAACGTTAAAACTGCTCCTGGAAAAATATTTTTTTCTTGCAGGTCTGAGCAGGATTTGGTTGATTTGTGTTATCATGGCCGTACTTTTTCAAAGGTTGTTCTTCTTTTATCAACTTTCAAACTTTCTGGCGTTCCTGATGAGTCTGTTCTGAAAAATCTTGATAATTTGATTGATAAAACTGCTGTTGTCAGGTGTGAGCGTTTTGGCAGTCATGATTTTACCTCTTTTGATGTTATGCAGTTGCTTAATTCTAAGCTTTCTGAGATTTATAATGTGGTTGTTGATCATAAGCGGCCTCAGACTGTTTTTTTCCTGCTTATTGAGAATTCTGACGTTTTTTTTGGTGTTGATTTTTCTGGTGTTGATCTTGGCCGCAGGGATTATCGTATTTTCCTTGGCACTGATGCTTTGAAGGGTAATATTGCTGCTGCTTTGCTG
Organism: Candidatus Woesearchaeota archaeon; assembly: GCA_019323575.1. Lineage (GTDB taxonomy): Archaea > Nanobdellota > Nanobdellia > Woesearchaeales > ARS49 > CABMGU01. Next base: position 800 of record JAHWHB010000048.1, on the reverse strand, counting down.
CGCATTGCTGGTTATGAATCTAAGAATTCTTTGCTTGACCCTTTCTGTCGTCATGGTATTATTCCGATTGAGGCTGCTTTGTTTGCTACTAATACTTCTCCGCATAAGTTTTGCAAGGAAAAGTTTGGTTTTGTTCCTAAATTAAAATACGAACTTGTTGACAAAGAGACTGATTTCAAGGGCACGATTATTGCTATGGATGATAATTTCAAGCATGTTTCTGCTTCTCGTAAGAATGCTAAGATTGCTGGTGTTGTTAAGTCTGTTAATTTTAGCAGGACTGATTTGAAGTGGCTTGATGCCAAGTTTGGCAAGAACTTCCTTGATTTCATTATCACGTTGCCTCCTCAGCTTGGCAGGAGTGTTTCTCCTAATAAGATCGAGAAGGTTTATCACGAATTGTTCTACCAGGCAGAGTTCATTCTCAAAAAAACAGGCAAAATATGTCTTGTCATGAAGCGCGGTGTTGACCTAGTCAAACAGAAAGCGCAAGAATTCAAGTTCTCTGTTGTTTCTGAGCGCAAAGTCATGCAGGGCGCTGAAGAGTTGACTATAATTTTATTCTCGAAAGCATGCTGAAGCTAGGCTTCAGCTGGGCTTTGAAATGTGCTTTCACATTTCAAAAGCTTTATAAACCCTCAAAACTGCTTATTCTCAGGGTTGGGTAGGTACGGGGTTCCCGGGAAACTGAGGAAAGTCTGCCCACCATTAAAAGGCGACTCGGAGAAATCTGAGATTCAGTAATGGATGGCTCCATCACAGAAACGGACCTTGCATGAGGAGGATGATGCGTGACTCCC
>JAHWHB010000047.1 GCA_019323575.1 Candidatus Woesearchaeota archaeon | reverse complement strand
TCCACCCTTCGTGTGCTTATCTCTGGTTCCTGAAGCAGACTAAGCAGGATTTTTTTATCCAGCATCCCTGGCATTGTTCGTGCTTCTCGAACTTTTTCCCGAAGCACGGGTCCTTTGCCATTTTGAACATTTTGGTTTCCATCTTAGAACAAGAGTATATAATTGGAGGGGAAGTATTTAAACCTTTCTAATTTATATAAAATATATAGATTACTAGGTAGTGAGGAATCTAGCTTTTCTCCACCACTTTTTGCATTGTTTTTACGAAGTCTTCTGCCTGTCGTTTGTAGTCGTCGAACTGTTTGCCTGTCAATGATTGTATCTCTCTGTGTATTATTTTCTTCTGGAGTTTGAAGAAGGCGTCCATTAAGGCAGCGTATTTTTTTGGTAGGTGTCCTGGTTTTACCAGTTTTGTTTGTATTAGTTCTGCTATGTGTCCTGGTGTTGGCGGCACCTCTCCCATTTTCATTAAGGCTGCGTGTGCGCTGTCTACAACTGCCCAGTATAGGTCTAGTGTTGCCTGTAGTACGTGCCAGTCTGCGTTGTGGATTGTTTCTGGTGCTCTTGCGAAGTATGTCCATATGCTCTCTCTTGTTGGTCTTATTCTTCCTTGGAATAATAGTTGTTGTACCGGTTCGAAGAATCCTGAGTCGTATAGCGGTACTCCGTCTCTTAGCATGTTTATTGCTATTGGGTCTCCGTTTCTGATGTATTCCCAGAAGCTTGTCATTTTCAATGTAGTTATGTGTAGTCTTTTGCTGATTTTGGATGCTGTTTTTTCTGTTATGACCCTGTAGGCTTGTATTACTTCGTTGCTTAGTATTAGGGTCAGGTCATTTATTATTATGAGCACATCTATGTCTCTTTCTCCGTATAGTGGTTTTTGTTCTCTTGCTGTGCTTCCGAATAGGATTACTGCTTTTACAAAGTCCGCCATCTCTTTGTGCATTGCTTCTGCGAATTTCTTTGCAAAGTCATAGTCTGTGGTTTGGTATTTTGGCACGTTTGGGTGCTCTTTGTAGTGTACTTTGAACTCCATGGTGTTCATTTCAGTTTTGACTGTTTTAAATATTCGCAACTCCTTTTCAATGAATACATGTTTTGTTGTCATCAGTTGGTGCATCCAAAAACTTAATAAGAGGGTGCTTAACAGCTTTGTAATTATGGTTGAGGAATCTTTGGAAGCTGTTGTTAACAATGATGAGGCCAGGCTGGCTATCGAGGCTTTGGTTGAGGAAGTTGAGCCTGTTGTTGAGCAGCAGCTTGATCCTAAGACGTACGAGAGCACATCTTATTCTATTGATGTTGGTTCTTATGAGTCTAGTTATGATGGAAAGGCATATTATGAGCTTTCAGACGATAATACCGCTTCTACAACTGCTGTGAATGAGCATTATCATGAGGTTTTGCAGGATGCGCAGGAGGTTGCCTCTTGCATTAAGCATGCTTCTGTGACTAATAATACTTATGTTGAGGCTCAGATTGATTTTAACGTGCGTGAGAAGAAGAACAGCATTAAGCTCTTCTCTCCTGCCACGTGGCTCGTCATGTATGACGGGAAGTTGATTTTCAACTGATATGGTGCAGTTTATTTCTGCTAAAACGAGATTGGATGAAGAAGTGGATTCTGATAGTGATGAGCCTCCGGACGATTTAGAGGAGATTGTTGAAGAGGAGGAGGAAGAAACCAGTGCTCCGTTTTTTGCTTCTGCGAGTTATGTTGATGAGCCTGTTCCTGTTAAGTCTGATTACTATCAGCCTCCCGCATCTTCTTTGAAAACTGTTACTGAGCTTAGGGATGAGCTTGTTCCTTTGGTTTCTGATAGTGAGGATACTCCTGTTGTTATTGATATTTATTCTCGTTATGGCAGGAAGGAGAATAAGTGGTGGCTTGATGGTGTTGTTGTTGGTGTTTTGAAGTGATTTACTCCAGTGGCACTTCGCTCCAGAGTTTGAATTCATTGCTTGGCGCGTAGCCTCCGAACATGAACATTGGCGAGTAGGTTCTGCCGAAGTATCCGTGTTGTACTTGTGACCATCTTAGTGGAGGGCCTCCGAAGTATCCTGCGCCCACTGGCGAGCCTGCCATCTGCCATGTTTTCATTCTGATTCTGCCTTCGCCGAATTTTTCTTCTTCGTGGCCTTCTGATACTACGTATCCTGAGAATTTGTTGTCTTTGAAAATTTTTGCCGCTTCTTTGATTGGGAAGATTCCTTGTCCTGGCGGAAGGTGTCCGTGTGCTGCTGAGGCGCTGTCTGCCAGCTGTATTCCTCCCACTACTCCTGCTTTTGCTATTTTTTCTACTTCTTCTGTGTACCATTTGTTGAATCGTTCTAGTCTTCTTTCTTCTGTTTCGAGTTTTCCTGTTTTTGGGTCTGTTATTGGTTTGAAGTGCGC
>JAHWHB010000046.1 GCA_019323575.1 Candidatus Woesearchaeota archaeon | reverse complement strand
TTTTGCTGTACATGAAGAGTAATGGCCATATTTTGCAGTCCAATGGCCTTTTTTTGTAGATTTTGCATAAATGTGTGTTTTCGTTTAGGTACGGGCAGACTAGTTTTTTGTGTTTTTTTGATTTTACCAGTTTTAGCTGGTAGACTTTTTTTGAGTTTTTGTATGGTGTGAACTTGTTTTTTGCTTTTGGTATTTTTTTTAGTTCTTCTTTTGTGAATATTGGCGCGTAGTACGCGTCTTTTTCATTGAAATAGCAGCAGCTTTTGCATTGTTGGCATAAATTCATGGGTGTTGGGTGTTTTGTTCTGTTTATAAATTCATTTGTTGATTGAAAAGTTTTTTATATTGTTGATTTATGAATTTGATTTTATGGATGTTGTTAAACTGCTTAAGGAAATGGTTGGTATACGGTCTTTTTCTAATCAGGAGAAGAAAATTTGTGATTTTGTCTATAATCTGTTGAAGAGTCGTGGCTTTAATGTTAAAAAGCAGCCTGTTGACAAGAATGGTTATAATATTATTGCAAAGGTTGGCAGGCCTAAGTTTTTTTTTCTTGCTCATTTAGATACTGTTGAGCCTTTTATCAAGCCTCGTGAGACCAAGGATATGGTTTACGGCAGGGGTGCTTGTGATAATAAGGGTTCTGCTGCATGTATTTTGTCTGCTGCGTTTGAAACTGAATGTTCTGATTTTGGTATGATTTTTACAGTCGGCGAAGAGTATGACTTTAGGGGTGCTAAGAAGTTGAAGAAGCTCCCTTTTGTTGTTGTTGGCGAGCCTACTAATCTAAAGTTTATCAGTGGTCATTATGGTGTTTTGGTGATTAAAGTGATTGCAAAAGGCAAGAAATATCATAGCAGTATGCCTGAGAAGGGCAAAAATGCTATTGTTGCTTTGATGGATGCCTTGAATCCTATTCGAAAACTCAATGTTTTGTCAAATATTGCCAAGATCACTGGAGGTATTGCTGATAATATTGTTCCTGATTATGCTGAAGCGACTGTTTCTTTCAGGATTCATCCTAAGGATAAGAAGGATTACTATAAAATTATCAAGGCTATGTTGAAAGGTAAGGCTGTTGTTGAGAAGGTTATGGAGATTAAGGGTGTTTATCCTCAAAAGAAATTTTCTGGTGAGATTGTCAGGTATTGTACTGAGCTTTCTGTTGTGAGGAAAGGTGTTGTGGTCGGTCCTGGTAAGGGAAAGTATGCTCATACTGATGGGGAGTGTATTTCGAAAAAAGATTTGATGAAAGGAGTTAAGTTCTATCTTAAATTAATTGAGAAGCTGACCAAGTGAACTTATTCAATCAGTTCCTTGTGTGCGTTTACGAACGCTTTGATGCTTCTGTCGAATGTTTGTTCAACTTCTTTTGGGAATAGGCAGCCTGGGAGTTCTCCTCGTTCTCTGTGTTCTCTGATGCATTGGCAGCATATTCCTCTGTTTGGGCATCCTGGGTATGTGCACCCGCAGTTTTTTAGGTTTTTTTCTTTTTGGCATTCCATTTTATAGTTGCAGCAGTCTGTCGAGTTCTTGTGCTGCTTTTTTCATCTCTATCATTGTTCTTTCCATGTCTCTGTGAAGGTCGTCTATTAATAATGTTAGTTTTTCTGCTCGTATTACGTATTTGTTGCCTTCGTGTTGTACTATTCCTCTTTCCATTAGTGTGTTTAAATGGTGTATTACTGTTGCTCTTGACAGCCCTAGTTTGATTGCAAGTTCGTCGCTTGTCAGCCCGCCTGCTGCTTTTATCGCTTTTATCAGCTCTATAAAGATTCTGAAGCAGGATTTGTCTCTGTCTCTTTCGCCGAACAGTCCTAGTGCGTGTCCGAACCATTGCAGTTCTTCGTTTACTGATACTCTTTGTGGTTTTCTGATGTTTACTATTGTTATTCTTCTTACGAACATTTTATCCCATGTATGTTGGCACTTCTGGTACGCTTTCTCCTGCTTTTTTCATGAATTCTTTTTGCTTTTTTTCTGCTTTTTCTAGTGATTTTGGTTTTTTTATCTTGCCGAATTCCTGTTCGTATTTTTGTATGACGCTGTTTAATACTGATAACAGGCTTTTTGCGTGCCATGGGTCCAGCATGACTACGTTGTGTTTTAGCTGGAAGCTTGGTTTTTTGCCCCTTGGGTCTGTTCTTGGGGTTATGCACTTGAAGTCCAGCGTCAATTGTGTTGGTGTGAAGTTTACTGTTGCTTCATGTGCAAAGAATGGTTCTCCTTCGTTTATGTTTATGTTGATTTGTTCTTGTGCCATAAAATTCACCTCAAAGGCTGGAAAGCGGCTCAACTATATAAACCTTCCTATTTTCGAAAGATTTATATATGAGTATGGAATACTATCTACTTAGTTGACTTAAAGTCAACGGTGGTAACTATGGGATTGATGAGAAAAGATACCAAGGAGATTGAAGTGTTTAAGCGTGAGCTTGCTAAAAAGGAGGCTATGCTGGCTGATTATACTGATCATTTGAAGCGTTTGCAGGCTGAGTTTGAGAATTATTGCAAGCGTGTTGAGAAAGAGCGCAAGGATGTTGCTGGTTTTGCTTCTGAAAGGTTGATTGTTAAGTTGTTGCTTGTTGTTGATGATTTTGAGCGCGCTCTTAATGAGTTGAAGGGTGTTCCTGAGGAGACTAAAAAGGGTATTGAGATGATTTTCAGGAATCTTCATAAGATTTTGGATGAGGAGCG
>JAHWHB010000045.1 GCA_019323575.1 Candidatus Woesearchaeota archaeon | reverse complement strand
GTGTGAATTTTTTCATGAATTCTTCGTCGTACTTGACGCCTGTTATCTCTCTGAGTTTTTTTATGACTGGTGGGAATGCGCATTCGCAGATTGATGATTTTCCTTGTGTGAACATTGCTGCTCTTTCCTGTCCCTGTCCCATGTCCAGCACTTTTATGTTTAGTTCTCTTATTCCTGCTGGTGTTATTTCGTATTGCATGTAGACTTGGTTTGAGATTTCCAGTCCTTTTGAGAAGAATTCCATGCAGGGTCCTAGGTTTCCTCCTCCTGACCATACGTCTTCGTGTATTGTGAGTTCTTTTAGTTCTATTCCCATTCCTTCTTGCAGCCAGGTTAAATGGTCGCTCATATACTTCTCGACATTGTATTCTTTTGGTGGGAAGAATCCGTGTTCTCCCATCATTACAAAGCCTACTAGGTGTGCTGTTATTCCTACGTTGTCTATGTCTGAGAAGCGTAGGCAGGTTTGCGGTATAACTAGTGGATTAGCTGGCGGTGCTATCTCTCCTGAGACTACATATGGTTGGAATGCTGCTATTGAGGCTATTGTGAAGTCTGTTGTTGGGTTCCATCTTGCTATGACTGGGTATCTTTTGATTGGTGTGTAGCCTAGTTTTTTGTGTATTTTTTCGTATTCTTTCCATACTTGTATGTAGTCTAGTGGTTTTTTTGTTGGTTGTCCTATGAATCTGAATCCGCCTGAGCATGCTGGGTCTCCGCATGCTTCTTGTTTGTGTAGGCTCCAGAAGAATCTTTTGCATGTTTTGCATTGGTGTCTGCTGAACCCTTTGCTTTTTAGCGTTTTTACCGGGAAGAATTCTTCTGGGTGTACTTCTGAGTGTTTTCTTATTTCCTCTTTGATTTCTTCTGCCACTTATTTCTTTGAATGTAAGTTGTTTAAAAAGATATCGTCAGTAAATAAGAAATAGAGTTAAAAAAATAAAAAATTTATTCTCTCATTCTGGTGAAGCCGATTATCAATCCGACTATTACCAGTAATGCTACCAATACTAGCAGGATTATTTCCAGTGCGCTTCTTACCTTGTTGGTTGTCTGCACTGCGACTGGTGCTGCTGGCTGGTTTGAGTCTTCTACTATTACTACTGGTGCTGGTTCTGGATTGCATGCTTCGTTTTCCAGTATTGTGACCTTTGTTGAACCTGTGACCTTGTCGTGGTCATCATTGTAGAAAGCTTCGACATTCACTTGGTACATTCCTGGTTCTGCGCATTTTGGCAGTCTTAGGAATATTTCTTCTGTTTCTTCTTCTTCATCGCTTTCTATTTCTTCTACGTAGTCTGTTCCAGTCAGGTTTAGGCTTGGTATGCTTACTACTACTTTGACGTCATCTTCGTCTCTCTGTCCCTGGTTTTCCAGGCGGACTGTTGCTAGTAAGGCCTGTCCTGCTGTTATTGTGTTTGCGTTCAATGTTATGTCTTGGATTTTTAGTTCGTGTCTTTTTGAGTTTACGCTTAATCTGTAGTTTTGTACTATTTCGTCTGCGTATCTGTCTGAGATGACTAGGCGCAGGTAGTACTCGTCTACGTCTACGTTGTCGGGTAGTGCTAGTGTCAGTTTCTTGATGTATGTTACGTTTTCAGAGAAGTCGAATGGTCCGATTCTGTCGCTGATCGCGTTGACGTCGTTGTATTCATATCCTGATATGAATGCTCTGATTTCAACGTCTTTCACATCTTCTACTGCTAGTAATTGTAGTTTTAGTGTGAAGTCCTGGTCTCTTTCAATGTCCAGTAGGTTTACGCTTAATGGTTCTATCTCTGTGTTGTCTATTGTTGCTCTTTCTACGCTTAATGGTAGTGCTGCAACTGTTGATAGCACAAGCAGAACGCTGAACAATATTGTCATTGCTTTCATTCTATTCCCCCCGACGCTTTATTTGTCGATTTGTAAGCTTTTACTTTGTCAGAGCACACCTTATATTTAAAGGTTTCGTAGTTTTAGTATTGTGAAGTAACAAATACTTGTTACGGGTAACAAGTAGTTCAATATTTTGTGAAAAACTTTTTAATAACAGCTAAACGAGCTGTGATTATGATTCGACAGCCTATTGTGGCGATTATGGGCCACGTGGATCATGGCAAGACTTTTTTGCTGGATAAGATTAGGGGTACTGCTATTGCTGCGAGGGAAGCCGGCGGTATTACTCAGGCGATTGGTGCCAGCATTATCCCGCTTGCTACGATTAAGTCTGTTTGTGGCGCTCTTCTTGAGCAGTTGAAGTTCAAGCTCACTATTCCTGGTTTGCTTTTCATCGATACCCCTGGTCACGCTGCTTTTGTTAACTTGAGAAAAAGGGGGGGCAATCTTGCTGATATTGCTATTCTTGTTGTTGATATTAATGAGGGTGTTATGCCTCAGACTAAGGAGAGTATTGAGATTTTGAAGCAGTATAAGACTCCTTTTATTATTGCTGCTAATAAGATTGATTTGATTCAGGGATGGAGTCCTAAGCCTGGCACTCTTTTGCAAAACATCTCTTCACAGACTGAAGATACCCAGAGGAAATTTGAGACTAAGCTTTACGAGCTTGTTGGTCAGATTTATGAGCTTGGTATTGAAGCTGATAGGTATGATCGTGTTTCCGATTATACTAAGACTGCTGCTGTTGTTCCTGTGAGTGCTAAGACTGGTGCCGGTGTTCCTGAGTTGTTAATGATGCTTACTGGTCTTGCGCAGAGGTTTCTTGAGCAGGGTTTGCAGGTTGATGTTTCTGGTCCTGCCAAGGGCACAATTCTTGAAGTTAAAGAGCAGAAGGGCCTTGGCACTGTTCTTGATACTATTGTTTATGATGGCACTTTGAATGTTGGTGATTCTGTTTTGGTTGGCACTCTTGACGAGCCTGTTCAGGCTAAGGTTAAGGCTTTGTTCCAGCCTTCTGCTTTGGCTGAAATGCGCGAAAAGAAGACCAAGTTTGTTGGTGTTAAGTCTGTGAGTGCTGCGTCTGGTGTTCGTGTAGTTGTGCCCGGTGCTGAGACCGCTGTTGCTGGCGCTCCTATCATGTCTGCTGTTGGTGATGTTGAAAAGGTTAAGAAGGAATTGCAGGAGGAGATGCATGAGGTTTTGATTGAGGCGGATAAGGACGGCATTATAGTTAAGGCTGATTCCTTGGGTAGTCTTGAGGCGCTTATGACTTTGCTTAAGCAGAGCGGGATTCCTATCAGGAAGAGCGGTATTGGTCCTATTACCAAAAAAGATATTTCTGATGCTGAGGCTACTCTTGATAGTGATCCTTTGCATTCTGTTATTCTTGGTTTTAATATTCCCAAGCCGGAGTTGGAGACTAGTGCTCATGTTATTGTTCATGATATCATTTACAGGCTGATTGAGGATTATTCTGCTTGGAAGGCTTCTCAGGAGAAGAAGATTGAGTTGTCCAAGCTTGATGTTCTTGTTAGTCCTTGCAGGGTTGAGTTGTTGAAAGGTTATGTTTTCAGGCAGAGCAATCCTGCTATTGTTGGTGTTGAGGTTATGGCTGGTGTTTTGAAGCCTAACACCCCTCTTATGAAAGCAGATGGAAGGCGTCTTACTGAGGTTAAGGGTATTCAGGTTGAGCAGGAGAATGTTGAGCGGTTGGATAAGGGCAAACAGGGTGCTGCGAGCATGCCGGGGGTTATTGTTGGTCGTCAGATTAATGAGGGAGACATTCTGTTCAGTGCTGTTCCTGAGGAGGATTTCAGGCAGTTCAAGGAGTATAAAGAGCATCTTACTGCTGATCAGAAGAGTGTTTTGAAGGAGATTGCTGAGATTATGAGGAAGGAGAATCCTGTGTGGGGAATATGAAAGAGAATTACGAGTTTATGCCCTCTAGGAAGCTTAAGGAATTTTTTAAGCTGATTAAGGAGCAGTATGGTAAGGTTCCTGATGTTTTTGAGAAGCTTGCTTTTGTGAAGGGGAAGGATAAAGTCTATGTTTTGAGCAGGGATGTTGGTGAGATTGATTTGAAGAATTTGCGGATTAACAGTCTTGGTTTGTATATTGCTGAGGTTAAGAACACCCAGCTGCGTCTTAGTATTGAGGGCGCCCAGCTTATTGGTCCTTCTGCTTCTAAGAATATTGTTGAGATTTCTGATGAGCAGTTTAAGGATTGGTTTAAGGGTGCTGATTTGAAGGTTGATGGTGATTTTTCTGGTTTTGTGATTCTTAAGCATAAGAATGATTTTGTTGGTTCTGGCAAGTTTAAGGATGGCTATGTCCTGAATTTTGTGCCTAAAGCTCGACGTTTGATTGAAGTCCATTAGTCGGAAATATCGTCTGAAAAACCGCAATCTTTATAAAGGACCAGCCACCCTTATTCTATATCTTTATAAATTATATAAAATATAAGCACAGCGATAACCATGACAAAGACATCCACTCCAAAATTAGAAATTATCTACCTAGATGGCGGACCTGAAACGCCCAAAGTTCCTGAGCGAATTGGTCCTTATTCAATAAAAAGAAGGAACCCGTGTTTCAATCATGTTCTGTTTGGCAAGCATGATTCTGGTTTGGAAGTTGTTATTAAGGGTTCAAAACCGTATGCTCTTGAGGGTATGGATCCTGTGACTGTGGGTGATATGTGTCTTTGGTATGAGTATGGTGTTCATTCTGAGCTTGACCATCCTAATATTGTTCCTCCTGTTGAGCTTTTGGAGCATGAAGGCAAGCATTATTTGGTTGTTCCTGAAGTAGGAATTTCTGATTTTTGTCCTGAGCTTGGTTATGTTAAAAACTTGTTTGATTCTGAAAAACTTTCTCTGCTTAGACACATAGCAGATGCTCTTAATTATTGCCATAAGAACGGTGTTGTTCATTGTGATGTTAAGGGCTCTAACATGAGAATTGATAAAAATAAGGC
>JAHWHB010000044.1 GCA_019323575.1 Candidatus Woesearchaeota archaeon | reverse complement strand
TCATGAACTCTTTTGGATTTTCCTGCTTTAATGCAATCATCAGCTTGGTATACGCTGTTTCTGGCAGCATGTCTTCTAAATATAACGCTCCTGCTTCAATGCTTACTCGTCTTAAATTTGTGTAAACGTAGGGATGTACTCTGCCGTATATTGTTTGTGAGCATATTACTATTGGGATTTTTTTTGCTGCTTTTTTTATTGCTGGTATGAGTGATTTTGGGTTGTTTGTTGGCACGTGTCCTAGTGCTGTTGCTGCTATTACTATTCCGTGTACTTTGTGTTTAAGGTGATATTCAATTATGTCCGGTTCCATTCCTGGATAAACATAAATTATTGCTACCTTTGGGTCTATCTCTCTTTGTGTTGGTTTGTTTTTGTTTCTTTTTGCATATTCATTTGTTGTTTCTATTTTTCCGTCTGGATAAACGCGCGCCAATGGTTTGTCGTTTATTGCTCTGAACGCGTCTCTTCTTGAGGTGTGCATTTTTCTTGCTTTTGTTCCCCCGATTAGATTGCAGTAATTGTCTGATGATGTGGCGTGCATGCATATTGCTACTTCTGCTCCGTCCCATTTTGCTGCTGCGTTTACTGCGCAGATTAAGTTCATGAATGCGTCTGAGCTTCCTCGGTCGATTGATCTTTGTGCTCCTGTTATTATTACTGGTTTGTTTAAATCTTTTAGAAGGAATGATAGTGCTGAGCTTGTGAAGTGCATTGTGTCTGTGCCGTGTGTTATTACTACACCCTCTACTTCATTAATCACTTTTAGCACTTCTTCTGCCATTTGTACCCAGTTTTCTGGCATTGCATCTTCGCTCATAACGCTCATAATTTTTTTGGCTTTTACGTTTGCGACTTCTTGGAGTTCTGGGCACATTGCTATGAAGTCTTCTGCTGTGTAGTCTGCGTATACTCCTCCTGTTCTGTAGTCTATTCTGGAGGATATTGTTCCTCCTGTTGATAGGATTGCTATTGTTGGAAGCTCTTTTTTTTCTTTTATTTTTTGGGCTTTGATTACTGGTGTTTTGTATTCTTCTGTTATTGTTATCTTCTTGATTTTCTTGTTTTCAATGCCGATATTGTATCCCGTCTTAAGCTTGAGAATAGTTATATCTTGTTCCATCAGTTCTGGTCTTGGGAGTAGTCTTCCTTCGAATTCTCCTTCAGAAGTTGTTATCTTTACTTTATCACCGGCTTTTGGCTTCATAGCGATTTAGGAATTTTGGTGGTTTAAAAAGGTTTACTGAAAAACTCAGTGAAATCTTCTGTTAAATAACTGATATCAATCTTCTCGTATTCCATCATCTGTGCTAGCTGTGTCATGTTTTTGCCTGCGTTTCCCCATTTCCAGAATGTTTTGAGGTATTCTCCTGCTTCTTTTGTGAACCATTCCTTGCTGAATTTTTCTTCTAATTTTTTTCTGAGCATTACCTCAAACAGCCATGCTCGTACATAGTCTGCTGCGTACAACCCTGAATCTACATCTAGAAGATAATTCTCCGGCGTGTAGTTTATTTTGGTTGCTTTTGTTAGTATGTCTGCGTACATTTTTGCTGGTGTTTTGTATGTTTCTTCTGTTGGGTTGAACTTGTCATCGAGTTTTCTTAGGTCGTTGTTGTGCAGTTTTATTTCATAGATTACTTTTGCTGCGTATCTTCTGAATGCTTGTAGTTTTTGTTCCATGATAAACTCAGAGAACTTTTTTGCTTCCTCTTCTGGCATTTCCAAATACTTCTGTAAAACTGTCTTGTTTGTCAGTAAATACTCTATCAAGAACGCGTATGTTTCTGATATTGCATTGTCTCCCAGGTGTTTTAGCTCGTAAGAGAGGCTGCTTTCTGTGTTTGCGAAGTGTTCTGTGTGTCCTGATTCGTGGAAGAATGCTTGGTAGTCGTCTTGTCCTCCTCGTGGTTTTATTACTAGGACTACTTCTTCTGGTACTTTTATTGGCATGCAGAATGCTCTTGGTACTTTTTTTGGTCTTTCCTCTACATCCAGAATCACGTTTTGTTGGTTTTCTATGTCTATTCCTAAGTCCAGCCATAGTTTTTTTGCTGCTGGCAGTAGTTTTTCTTTTGTGAAGAATGCGTCGAATGGTTTTGCTCTTGCGAAGTATGCATAATCGTATGGTCTTGTGTCCTTTAATCTGACTCCGATTGTTGCCATGTTTTTTTCTAGGTGTTGTTTGTGTATTTCTTCTGTTCTTACTAAGAATTCTTTGAGTTGTTCTGCGAGTTCTTCGTAGTTTACTTCTTTCATGAAGGACAGGTATTCAATATACTTCTTTCCTGTTAGCTCTTCTATTAATTTATACACTTTTTTCCACGACGTTTTTTCGAATGTTGTGAGTTTGCGTTTTGTTGGTTTTAAAGCATTATAGAGTATTTTTCTTTTTTCTCTTATGTCTTCGTTCATTATTTTTGTTGATACTTGTCTGAACGGTATTTGTTCTCCGCCTGCTTCTATTATTGCGTTTGCTTCGAATGTGTTTGCTTTGTCTGATATTTTTTTTAGCTTGTTTCCTATGAAGTTGAGCACAAATGCATCGTACAATAGTTTTCCTTCTCTTGTTTCAAGGTTTTTTTCTGCTTCTTTTATGTGTTTTTTTGAGAATAAGTGCTTGAACTGGTCGTATATTTTTGCGCTTTCAAGCTCGTCTTTTTGTCCTGAGTTGTGTAGGTAGTGTTCTCGTGATATTGTTTCCTCGAATTGTTTTAAATCGTTTACTAGATGTGTTGCCATAATTTTGTAAGAAAACAGGTGGTATTTAACTTTATCCGAAGTATATTGGCAGTTCTTCTTTCATTTCTTTTGCTCTTGCGCTTCTGAAGCGTTCGAGCAGGTCTGCGTACATTTTTTCCACGTCTTTGGTGATTGATGGTGCTACTTTCTTTATTGCTGCTTCGAAGTGTTCCATTGTTACTGCTTTTGCGTTCATCATTTCTCTTAGCGCGAGTATTGCTGCTTCTCTGCAGATTGATTCTATATCTGCTCCGACATATCCTTCTGTTTTATCTGCGAGATCTTCTATGTCTACGTCTTTTAGTGGCATGTTTTTGGTGTGGACTTTGAATGTTTCGAGTCTTGCGTTTTTGTCTGGTACTGGTGTGAGTATGATTCTGTCGAATCTTCCTGGTCTTAGCAGTGCTGTGTCGAGCATGTCTGGTCTGTTTGTTGCTCCTATGATTACTATATCTGACATTCCTTCCAGCCCGTCTATTTCTGTCAGTATCTGGTTTACTACTCTTTCTGTGACTCCGCTGTCATTGCTGCTTAGCCCTCTTCTTGGTGCTAGGCTGTCTATTTCGTCAAAAAATATAATCGTTGGTGCTGTCTGTCTTGCTTTTTTGAATATTTCTCTGACTGCTTTTTCGCTTTCTCCTACCCATTTGCTGAGTAGTTCTGGTCCCTTTACTGCTATGAAGTTTGCTTTGCTTTCGTTTGCTACTGCTTTTGCGAGCATTGTTTTTCCTGTTCCTGGCGCTCCGTAGAGTAGTATTCCTCTTGGTGGTCTTACTCCTAGTCTTTTGAATGAATCTGGGTGTTTTAGTGGCCATTCTACTGCTTCTTTTAGTTCTTGTTTTACTGTTTCTAGGCCTCCTACGTCTGCCCATTTTACGTTTGGTACTTCTACTAGGACTTCTCTTAGTGCTGATGGTCTTACGATTTTTAGTGCTTCTTTGAAGTCTTTTTTGCCTACTTTTAGTTTTTCGAGCAGTTCTTTTGGCAGTGGTTCGTTTTTCTCGTATTTTAGTTCTGGGAGTATTCTTCTTAGTACTATCATTGCTGCTTCTTTTGCTAATGCTGCCAAGTCTGCTCCTACAAAGCCGTGTGTTGTTGATGCCAGTTCTTTCAGGTTCACATCTTTGTCTAATGGCATGTTTCTTGTGTGGATTTTGAGTACGTTGAGTCTTCCTTCTTTGTTTGGCACTCCGATTTCTAGTTCTCTGTCGAATCTTCCTGGTCGTCTTAGCGCCGGGTCTAGTATGTTTGGCACGTTTGTTGCTGCTATTACTACGACTTTTCCTCTTGATTTCAGTCCGTCCATTAGTGCTAGCAGCTGTGCGACTACTCTTCTTTCTACCTCTCCTTTTGTCTCTTCTCTTTTTGTTGCTATTGCGTCTATTTCATCGATGAATATGATTGATGGCGCGTTTTTTTCTGCTTCCTCGAATTTCTTTCTTAGGTTTTCTTCTGATTGTCCGTAGAATTTGCTCATGATTTCTGGTCCGTTGATTAGTAGGAAGTGTGCGTTTGTTTCGTTTGCTACTGCTTTTGCGAGTAGTGTTTTTCCTGTTCCGGGCGGTCCGTGCAGTAGCACTCCTTTTGGCGGCTCTACTCCTAGTCTTTCGAAGATTTCCGGGTGCTTGAGCGGCAGCTCTATCATCTCTCTTACTTTTTTGATTTCGTCTTCCAGCCCGCCTATGTCTTCATAGGTGACTTCTGGTACTGCTTCTTCTTTGATTTCTACTGCTTCTGGGCTTAGTACTACTTCTGTTTGTTCTGTGATTATGACTGCTGTTTTTGGGTTTGTTTCTGCTACCACGAACTTGAGGTCTCCGAAGCCGTATGCCATCATGCTTTCTTCCATCATGGTGAATACTTCGTCGAAGAATGGTGATTGTGACATTGCTGTTCGTCTTCTTCTTGTTCCGCCTAGTGAGATGATGTCTCCTTTTACTACTGCTCTTCCCAGTAGTCCTTGTTTGAATATGTTGGCTGAGGCTCTTACTACTATTCCTTCTCTTGCTGGTGCTATTGTTACTTTTTTGGCTGGTTCTACTGTTGCTTTTCTTACAGCTATTATCTCTCCTATGGAGGTTCTTGCGTTTTTTCTTGAGAGTCCGTCCATTCTGATTATGTTTAGGCCTATGTCTCCTGGGTATGCTCTGTCTACGATTGCTGCTGTTTTTCTTGTTCCGTCTATTTCTACTATGTCGCCTGGTCTGACGTCTATTTCTCTCATGAAACTGCTGTCTATTCTGACGATTCCTTTGTTTACATCGTCTTGAATAGCTTCCGCGACTTTTAGTTTTACTTCTGCCATCCCTTTTGCCCTGCTTTTATACTATAATCTCCCTTTAAAAAGTTTTTCCTTATTAGTGAAGAAAGTTCTATTTTACTGTTACTTTTGGTAATGGTATTGGTGGAGGCAGATTTACCTCTCTTGCGAAGATAAGTGCTTCGACGTTGCATCTCGACAAGACTGTGTTTAGTATGCTTGTCATTGTTTCTTTTGGCACTTTTTTGTCTTTTTTCCATCCGTCGAGTATTTCTTTTACTGCTTCTGGTTTTTCAAAGAATGTGACGAATCCGTTCATTACTATGTCTGCTATTTTTGGTTCGTATTTTGCTGTGAATTCGAAGTGGAATTTGATTGCGCCGTGTTTTGCCGGTCCTATGTTTATGTCTGTCTTTTCAACGTCTTTTAAGGCTACGTTGTTGTTGACCTGCACTTTGCCCTTTACTGGGTTGTGTTTTTCTATTTTTATTTTCTCAAAACTTAATCCGACTACTGGCATATTCCGTTGGTATCAACAAGCATTTTAAATAGTTTGCTATTTTTGACGGCTTAAAGAGGAGAAAATGGTGTTTATTCCTGCAGAACTGGCTCACCCGTTGCTTTTTAATAGCATTGTTCTTGTTGCTAGTTTGTATATCCTGTTTAAAAGCGCTGATTTGATTGTTTATGGCATCTCTAATTATGCCAAGAAGCTTGGCTTGAGTGATGCTTTGATTGGTTTGGTGGTTGTTGCCATGGCCGCTTCTGCTCCTGAGATTATCAGCTCGTTGACTGGTTTTCTTGCTGGTCATGAGAGTGTCGGTTTCGGTGCCATTCTTGGTGCTAACATGGTTCATGCTACTTTGGCTCTTGGTTTTTTGTGTTTGGTTGGTAAGAAGATTGAGCTTGAGCCTAACATTTTTACTAAGAGGCGGCTGGTTATGTGGGCTGCTTTGATGTTGCCTTTTGTTCTTGCGCTTGATGGTGTTTTGAGCAGGGCTGACGGTGTTATTTTGATTGCCGCTTTTGCTGCTTATCTTGTTGCTTTGTGGAGGTTGGAAGGTACTCTTGGAAAAATCAAGAAGAATGTGAAGATTAAGAATATTTGGAGGGATGTTGTTATTTTTCTTGGTTGTTTTGCTGCCTTGATGCTTGCAGGCAGGTGGTTGGTGTTTAGTTCTGTTCAGATTGCTAATTACTTTAATATTCCTGCTTTTTTTATTGCTTTGACTGTTATTGGTGTTGGTACTACTATTCCTGATATTGCTGTTGAGGTGCGTTCTTTGTTTAGAAAGCACGCGAGTATTGGTCTTGGTGATTTGCTTGGTGCCTTGATTATTGAATTGTTGTTGTTTTTAGGTATTGTTGCTCTGATAAGACCTATTTTTGTTAATTTGGCTGAGACAGCTTATTCCTTGGTTCTTTTGGCTGTATCTATTAGTCTTGTTATGTACTGGATGAAGAACAAATATCTTACTTGGAAGCATGGTCTTGTTTTGGCTTGTATTTATTTGGTTTTGCTTGCTATAGAAATATACAAAATATGGTGATTTAGTGATACTTGTTGATGCTCATTGTCATTTGAATCATGATTTGTTGAAGAAGGATTTAGCTGGTGTTCTTGAGAGGGCGAAGACTGCTGGTGTTAAGGCTATTGTTTGTTCTGGTGTTAATGTTCCTACTAACAGAGAAGTGTTGGAGCTTGCGAAAAAGCACGCCCCTCTAGTCAGATGTTCTCTTGGTGTTTATCCTGTTGATGCTCTTGGCTTGCCTGCTGATGAGACTGGTCTTGCAAGGCAGACTCATCCGATTGATATTGATGATGAGTTAGATTTTATTAAGAAAAACAAGGGTAATATTGTTGCCGTTGGCGAGGCTGGATTGGATTATCATTGGATTAAGGATGCTGAGCTTCAGAAAAAGGAGCGTGAGATTTTTGCTAAGGTCATCAAGCTTGCTGAGGATATTAAGAAGCCTTTGGTTGTGCATTCTTGGAATGCTGAGGCGGATTGTGTTGATATGCTTGAGTCCAGCAATGTGAAGGATGTTGTTTTGCATTGTTTTACTGCGAGAAAAAGTGTTATCAAGAGGGCGATTGATTTGGATTATTATTTTTCTATTCCTGCTGTGATTCAGAAATTGCAGCATTTTAAGATGGTTGCTGAAATGGCAAACATTAATCAATTGTTGTCTGAGACTGATGCTCCTTGGCTTTCTCCTGTTCCCGGCAAGCCTAACGAGCCTGCTAATGTCACATACGTGATAAAAAATATTGCGCAGGTCAAAAACTTTACAGAAGAAGAGGTTGCTAATAATTTGTGGTTGAATTTTCAGAGAGTTTTTGGTTAGAAAAGCTTCCCGCCCTGGTAGCTGGTTTCTTTTTGTTGTTCGTAGTGCGCTTCGCCTTTTAGTTCTGTGAAAGACAGTTGTGCGAATCTGCTTCCGAGTTCTATTTCGCTGTTGGCAAATGGCAGTAGCATAAAAGTCAAAAATCCTTTGTAGCCCGCCTCTCCAAATGCTACTCCTAGCATTGATTGTGTTAGTCTAAACAAGCTGCTTCTTGGTTGTATATGGAACATTAGGTTTGATGGTGTGTTGACTTCTTCGCATGTTACGACTAGGTATGGTTTTAGTTTTTCTAGTTTTACGACTCCTGCTTCTACTTTTTTGAGGTCTTTTATTTCGTAGCCGTTTAGTCTGTTTTCAAAATCTTTCAGAACAACTCCGCTTCCCAGTTTTGGTGCTTGGTTGTCTGTTTTTGATATTGCTAGTCTTCCTCCGTCTGTTATTTCTACGATTGCCGCTATTCTTACGTCTATTCCGTTTGCTGTGAGCTGGTTTTCTATGTCTGCGAGGTTTGTGATTAGTTGTTTTTCTTCTATCAGTTTTTTTAGTGCTTCTTTGCTTAAGTGCATGTAAAATGGAATCTGGCAAAGACTTTTAAACTCTTCTGTGGAGCAGAATACAGGTGGACCCGTGGTCTAGCGGTTAGGATGTCTCCTTCACAGGGAGAAGGTCCCCGGTTCGAATCCGGGCGGGTCCATGCAAAGGTTTTTATTTTGTGAAGTTTTTTACTTTTATGTGCTGGAAGTTAATATTCAGGGGGAGCTTGATAGGATTGATGTGCTTATTTCAGATGCTTCTTCTTTGAGAAATAAGCTTGATAAGTTTCATAGATATATTTTGGAAGTAGGCAGCGTTGCTGGCATTGACAACACCGTTGTTCAAATGAGGGATAAGCTGAAAGAGATAATTGATTGTTTCGAGCAACAAAAGGTTTTGTATGAGAAATTGCAGGGCCAAATTAAATTGAAAGAGAAAATTCTGATTGGTCAGCCCAGTTCTGGTGTGAGGGAGGCTGAGAAGACTCTTGAGAGTATTAGGCTTAAGGGTCATGAAATTTTCAATAAAAAAAGTCGTTTTCGGATTCTTGAGACTGTTTTCGTATCACAAATTGAGTTGTTTAAGGAGAAGTTGCCTCAGTCTGACATTGTAGAGACTCTTATGAAGAAAATAAACGAGGACCTTAAGGCAGGACTTCCTAAAGATTCTGAGTGATGGGGCTGCTGAGGATCGAACTCAGGTCACAAGGTCCCGAACCTTGTATCTTGCCACTGGACCACAGCCCCGTAGTGTGTTTTCTATCGCGAAAAGTATATAAAGTTACCTTGCCATTTTGTGTTTGAAAAAGAGATGAAGATTACCATTGATACTAAGGCGGATTCAAAGGATGAGATACGCAAGGCTATAAAGTTGCTTATGGGTCTTGTTGGCAGTCATGAGGTTTATTCTAACGAGCCTAAGCCGGATTCTCAGCCTAACCTTTTTGACAGCCCTAGTCCTGCTGTTAGCAATATGATGAGTTTGTTTGATAGCGCTCCTGAGATTCCTTCAAAAGAAGAGAAAAAAGAAGATGTTGAGTTGGAGTTTTACTGATGGCTAAGATTGATCAGGTTGCTAAGGATGTGCACGTTTTGCGTGAAAGGCTTGTTGAGAAGATTCCTGCCCGTTTTAGCATGGGGCATATTGTTACTGCTTTTTTTGGGGCTTTGTTTTTTGGTTTTACTTTTGTGCTTAAGGGTTTGCTTTTTGAGGTTGGTTTGTCTTTGAGCAACTGGGATTTGTTTTTGATTGTTCTTGCTACTTTGATTATTCTTACTGCTGAGATTTATTTTGTTGGTTATCAGAAGGTTCCTGTTGAGCATAGAAAGTTCAGGCATTTTGGCCAGTTCTGGTTTAAGAGAATTGTTACGTATTACCTTATTTCTTTGTTTGTTGCTTTGATGTTGTTGTACATTTATGGTATTACTCAGCTTGCTGCTACTTATATGAATATGTTTAAGCTGGTTGTTGCTATTAGTTTCCCTGCTGCTATTGGCGCTGCTGCTTCTGACTTGTTGGGTAAATACTAGAAAAGCATAAAAGCTCATGCCTGTTTGGTGCTGTTATGAAAGGGGTTTTCATTGTTATTGAAGGTACTGATGGCACTGGCAAGGCCACTCAGTCTAAAAAGCTGGCTGAGTATTTGCAGTCTAAGGGTAAGACTGTTGAGATTTTTGATTTTCCTCAGTACGACCGTCCTTCTTCTTTTTTTGTTCAGGAGTATTTGAATGGCAAATACGGCAGCGAGGTTAGTCCTTACAAGGCTTCTTTGTTTTATGCTCTTGACCGTTTTGATGCTAGTTTTAGAATCAGGGAAGCTATTAATGCTGGGAAGATTGTTATTTCTAATCGTTATGTTGCTTCTAATATGGGTCATCAGGGCGGTAAGATTGATGACACGAAGAAGCGTTATGATTATTTTAAGTGGAACGATGAGCTTGAGTATGGTATTCTTGGGATTCCTAAGCCTGATTTGAATATTGTTTTGTTTGTTCCTGCTGCTATTGCTCAGAAGCTTGTTGATGGCAAGGGGGATAGGAATTATATTGGTGGTACCAAGAGGGATTTGCACGAGCAGGACCTGTCTCATTTGAAGAGGGCTGAGCAGGTTTATTTGGAGATTGTAAGGATGTTTCCAGAGCAGTTTTGTTTGATTGAGTGTATGGATGGTGAGCGTTTGATGACTATTGATGAGGTTCACGCTAAGGTTGTTGAGAAGGTTGATTCTGTTATTAAAGGATAATTTTATAAAACAGCCAAGTGTGATATGTTCTATGCCGTTTAAGTTTATCGAGGATGTCTCTCTTGCTGATGTTGCTTTTGAGGCTACTGGCAAGAATCTTGATGAGCTTTTTGATAGTTCTGCTCGTGCTGTTTTTGAGACTATGGCTGATCCTAAAACGATAAAGCCTAAAGTGAAGAAAATCATTAAAAAGAAGGCTAAATCAATTGAAAATTTGTTGTTTGAGTTTCTTGAAGAGATAATTTATCTTAAGGATAAGGATGCTGTTGTGTTTAATGATGTTAAGGTTAAGGTTGATGAGGGAAAGATTGAAGTAGTTGCAACAGTTATGGGTGATAAGATTCAGCTGGGTAAGCAGGAGCTTAGGCAGGATGTTAAGGCTGTTACCATGCATTATTATAAGGTTGAGAAGAATAAGTTTTGGAAGGCTAGTGTGGTGTTGGATGTATGAATCGTGATGTTCCTTTGCCGTCCTTTGATAGGAAAAGTGAGGTTGTTTGGGATATTCCTAAGTCTTACAAGCAGGGTATGCGTGTTCCTGCTAGGATTTATGCTAGTGAGAAGCTAATTAAGGATATGGACTTGGCTGTTTATGACCAGTTGACTAATGTTGCTTGCCTTCCTGGTATTCAGAATCATGCGTTGTGTATGCCTGATGCTCATTCTGGCTACGGTTTTCCTATCGGCGGTGTTGCTGCTTTTGATCCTGAAGAGGGGGTTATCTCTCCTGGCGGTATTGGTTTTGATATTAATTGTGGTATGCGTCTTATCACTACTAATTTGACTGTTAAGGATGTTATGCCTAAGATCAGGCCTCTTGTTGATTTGTTGTTCCAGCAGGTTCCTGCTGGTGTTGGCTGTAAGGGTTTTGTCAAGCTTACTGCTCAGGAATTCAAGAAGGTGATGGTTGAGGGTGCTAAGTGGTGTGTTGATAATGGTTATGCTTGGGATGAGGATTTGGAGCGTATGGAGGATTATGGTTGTTTTGATTTTGCTGATGCTTCCAAGGTTTCTGATAAGGCCATTAGCAGGGGCATTGGCCAGCTTGGTACTCTTGGTTCTGGTAATCATTATCTTGAGGTTCAGCAGGCTTCTAAGATTTTTGATAAGAAGACTGCTGAGAAGCTTGGTATTTTTAGTGAGGATCAGATTTGTGTGATGGTTCACTGCGGTTCTAGGGGGTTTGGTCATCAGATTGGTACTGATTATTTGAAGATTTTTAGTGCTGTTATGCCCAAGTATGGTTTGAGCGTGCCTGACAGGGAGCTCGCGTGTGCTCCTTTCAAGAGCAGGGAAGGGCAGGATTACTTCCATGCTATGGCGTGTGCTGCTAATGCTGCTTTTGTTAACAGGCAGGTCATTCTGCATAGGATTAGGGAGTGTTTTCACAAGATTTTTGAAAAAACTCCGGAAGAGATGGAGATGCATCTTGTTTATGATGTTGCTCATAATACTGCAAAGCTTGAGGAGCATAAGATTAATGGCAGGAAGAAGGAGGTTGTTGTTCACAGGAAGGGCGCCACTAGGTGTTTTGGTCCCAGCAGGTCTGAGCTTGCTCCTATGTTCAGAAAAATTGGTCAGCCTGCCATTGTTGGCGGCAGTATGGAAACTGGCAGTTATCTTTTGATCGGCACTGATAAGTCTTTAGAGGAGACTTTTGGCAGTACTGCTCATGGTTCTGGCAGGACTATGTCTAGGACTCAGGCTAAGAAGCAGGTCAGGGGTGAGTCTTTGCAGAAAGAGCTTGAGAGGAAGGGGATTTATGTTCGTTCTGTCTCTTTTGCCGGTCTTGCTGAGGAGGCTGGTTTTGCTTACAAGCCTATTTCTGATGTTGTTGATGTTATGGATGTTGCTGGCATCAGCAAGAAGCTTGTTGTGTTTAAGCCGTTGGGTAATGTTAAGGGTTAAAGTATTATTCCTAGTATTATGTTTAGGATGATTATTATTGCGAAGAACACGCTTACATAACCCCATATTTTTAGCGCTGTTGTTTTGTTGAAGAGTTTTAGGCAGACTAGCTGGAACATTCTTCCTCCGTCTAATGGTCCTATTGGCAGCAGGTTGAATAGTCCTATTCCTATGTTTAGCATGAATAGCCAGAATAGTAGTCCTGAGCTCCATTTTATTATTGGAGGGGTCCACGTTCCGTATTTTTGTGTGAATTCCTGCTTCGGCACTAGGTTGTTTTTTACTTGTATTCCTAGGTATGGTTTTGTGTTGTTTTCTGGGTGTTCTCCTAGTGTTATGTTTAGTGTTTTGCTTTCTAGTTCTGTTGTTATTGTTTCTCCTGGTTTTAGTGGTTCTATTATTTTGGTTATGTTTTGTGCTGATGTTATTTTGACGCCATTGATTCCGGTTATTATGTCTCCTTGTTGTAGTCCTGCTTCTTTTGATGGTCCTTCTACTGTTACTGTTTGTACTCCTTGTTGTTCAAATGCTGCTGTTAGTAGTGGGTTTGCCGCGAAGAATAATCCGAATATGGCTAGTGCGAACAGGATGTTTGATATTGGTCCTGCTGCGAATAGTCCTAGCTGTTGCCTGTTTGGTCTTTTTTGTACTGTTTTTTCGTCTGGTTCTACGAATGCTGCCGGTATTACTGGCAGTAGTAGGCATAAAAATGCGAAGCCGCTGCTTTTTACTGGCATGTTGTGTGCTCTTGCGAGCACTCCGTGTGAGAATTCGTGTACTAGTGCTAGTAGGAATATGCTTATTATCCAGTACAGGAATGGTACGAAGAATACTCCTTTTGCTTCTATTGGGAGTACTGGTTGTATTCCTGGTGCTGCTTTTCCTATTATGACTTCGATTGTGTTGTATATTAGTTGTGCGCAGATTAACAGCATTCCTATGAAGCCTAGTATTACGGATATGTCTCCCAGTGCTTTTAGCGTGCGCGGGAACTTCTTGGCTATCCTGTCCATTGTTTTTAGCCCGAATGAACTGCGGTACATTATTACGTAGAGTATTGGGAATAGTGCTTTTTGTAGTTGTACTTGTTTTCTTTTTTGCCATAGGAATAGTGCTAGGATGAGGACAAACAATAGTGCTGCTATTCCGTCAATGCTCATTATTTTACTTCTTGCGCTTTGGTTTAAATTTCTTTCCCGCGCAGGCTCTGCATTTTACTTGTTGGTTTGCTACTTTTCTAGAAGGTGATCTTTTTACTGCTTTGCATCTTCTGCATACAAACTTGTTTTTGAACATTCTTGCATCTGCTTCAGGGAACTTCACCATTTTATTCAGCACCGCCTTTGATTTGTTTCATTACTTTTTCGCCCATTATGGTCCAGTATAATATTTTGCAGTTTGGGACTACTGTTTCTTTGAGTTCTTCTGGTATTTTTAGGTCGAATGTTTCGTAGCTTTCTTCGTCCATTACGTTTGCTGTGTCTCCTGCTACGCTTAGTACTTGTGCTGATTTTTTCTCTATGATTGGTACTTCTACGTTGTCGTGTGCCGGCATTACTACTTCGCGTTTTTTGTTGTCCATTAGGCCTATTGCTACTATTCTTACTTTTGCGTGCCCGTGCTTTCCTGATTTTGAGGTTTCCGAGCTTGCCACTTTGCATGCTGCTCCGTCTATGAGTATGTAGCTTCCTTCCTTTAT
>JAHWHB010000043.1 GCA_019323575.1 Candidatus Woesearchaeota archaeon | reverse complement strand
GTCCTATTAGGATCAACAACCAAAACATTGATGTTGCCGTGATTTCTCGCTTTCCCTGTTAAAACCTCAACCGCCCAGCCGCCGCCAACAACATAAGCAAGCCTGCCATGCTGGCGCTGAGGGACAACCCTCAACAACTCCTTCAAATTACGAACATCACCGGATTCATTATCCTTAAAATATTCCTTGATATCCTCAATAACAACAGGGTACTCAATACACTGAGAAATTTTAATCTCCAACTTCTGCCCAATACCTAAACTAAGATTCATTTTATTCCCTCCTTCGCAGACCTCAAATATTTCACAAACTCAACCTCAACATTAGGAACATACCATTGCCCCTTGTGCTTAACACCATGCAATTGAGACCGACTTATCATGTTCTGAACACCCTTTCTCGTCAGACCGAACGCCTCTGCACATTCATTAACCGTGCTTACATCACCAACCTCTGACTTGTATAGAGCAAACTGTTTCTCATCCAACTCAACAGCCGACATAGAAAATGCATGAGCACCAGTAGGCTTGCCTTTTTCAAGCCGGGGATGATTAAACACATAAGTCACCAAATCATGCATAGGCACAAAAACAGGACTGCTCTTTCCTTTTTGCACACCATGAATGTGCCTGCTTTTCACCTTATTCAAAACAGAAGGCAGTTTAATATCAAGATAAGAAGCCACTTCTGAAGTAGGCACGCAAGCAAACAGGTCAATAACATCAAAAATATTGCCTGAAAAATACTTGGAGCGGCCTTTATTTTCTGGTTCCTGCCCAACAGAAGGAACATAACCATTCAAGCTCATATTGCTGCAGACAACATTCACAGCAATGTTAGAATCTTTAAGCTCAGAAGCAAGCTTTTCAGAAATTTTTCCGGAAATATCACTGGCAGAAAGCTGATTTATCTCAGGTTTTTTCCTAACATCCCTTGAAATAATACGAACATAACCGGCAAAATCGCATTTTTCATCACAATGCAAATCAGCAGTCAACATGATTTGAGAAACAATCTCGTATAATTTTTCAGCAATATTTCCATGATTGTTTTGTTTCCCTAAAATATCATCCCATTTAACCGGAACAAGCAGCTCCTTATCCCCTCCATTAATATTCAACAACAAATCAACCTCAAGAGCATCCGACAAATCCACCTTTTCCTGAAGCTGAAGTTTTTTCTGGTACTCTTTTTCCAACTCAGCCATACTTTTTTCCAAAGACTGCCGAAGCAACTGGTTTCCACTTTCGTACAGCTTCTTCAAATCATCAAGAGCCAACTTCAAATCACCAATAGACCTGCGGCTCAGCCTGCTTCTCTCCATAAGCACAGAATTAATCTCATTAAAATTCAAAAGCAATTCCCTCGCCTGCATCTCTTGATACTGATTATGACACCTCCCAAGCCGTTCCGACAGATTCACTTTTCCACCTCCAAAGCCTTTTTCAAAAAAGGAGTGATTAAGACAGGCTCATTCCACTGCTTGTTGAATTTTTTCACAGCTGACTTTATCTTCTTCTCTTCACGCGAAACCAAAGCATCAAGAAAAGAATCATCTGTAATCAAAGTCTTTACAGCCAACGCGTTCTTAGGAATGTCAAAGGAGTAGCCGCTCTCCTCAGGAAGATTGCCGCTCAATTCACTTTTCCCTCCGTAAGAACTGCTGCAACGGGCAACAAGAAGACCAGAGTCCATAGCAGACATAACAAAAAGCTCAACAGGAACACGGTATATCACAACAGACAGACCAGAAGCGCGCGGAGAGATCCCGCCGCCAACTATCCTGTCCCTGCATCCAGCAACAATAAAATCTGCCTTGTACGGCGAATCAAGAGAATGATTCTCACCAGTCTCAATATTAATAACACGCTTAAGCGACTCCAGCTGAGAAATGCCCCGCAGAAAGCCAAAAGACTTATAGCCAGGATCATTCCGAATTTTATCCACACACATCTCAAGCTCACCGCAAGAACCGCACTCATCCCTTAATCTCTTAATCGGATCACTAGTCAAATCAGACGCCATAATCGCAACATAAAACTTAGACTTTCCATTATCTCCATTATAGCAAATCATTTTTGTTCCCTCCGTTTATTCTTAGCAATCTCTGCCCTTCTTTCCAGAATTATGCTGCGATTCAAATCCCGGGCATGCAGAATCGCATCTTCCAGAGACCCTTTTGCTATATTCACGTCACGAGCCCTGAATCCTTTGTCGCCCCTGGACTGCATCATGACCATAAAAACAGAATTCGGATTCTCCTGGTAAGCAGAATAACCAGAAGGGTTCACCCAGATGTAAGTATTGCCTTTCTCATACTTAAGACCCATACAACCCCCTGTAGATTCTGATTCTTTGAAAGGAAAATCAGGCAAGCCCTGCCAAACCTCCCAAAAAACCCTTTTCAGCTCTTCTCTTTCCACAGGAGAAGGCGAATATTTCAGGTAACTCATTCCAAACCCCTCCTCAAAAAATCCAGCATCTGGCGCGTATCATACTTGTGAAAAACACGATTCGCACCGCAATCC
Source organism: Candidatus Woesearchaeota archaeon (assembly GCA_019323575.1). Classification (GTDB taxonomy): domain Archaea; phylum Nanobdellota; class Nanobdellia; order Woesearchaeales; family ARS49; genus CABMGU01. The sequence goes on along the minus strand of JAHWHB010000043.1, from coordinate 104 downwards.
TTGGCAGTTTCTTTGACACCCGGCGCATCTGCAGCAGCAGTCCACAAAACCTTGACAGGAGCTTCAACACTCCTCAAAACATCAAAACCCTCAGAACCATCCTG
>JAHWHB010000042.1 GCA_019323575.1 Candidatus Woesearchaeota archaeon | reverse complement strand
CTCCCACTACTCCTGCTTTTGCTATTTTTTCTACTTCTTCTGTGTACCATTTGTTGAATCGTTCTAGTCTTCTTTCTTCTGTTTCGAGTTTTCCTGTTTTTGGGTCTGTTATTGGTTTGAAGTGCGCCAGCCACATTCCCATGTGGCTTGTGTCAAACATTCCTTTGACGTGTCTTTTTGCCAGTTCTTCTGCTTGTTCTGGTCTTACTGTTGGGTCCCAGTAGGGGTTTTTGATTTCTTTTTCTCCTGTCACTGGGTCTGGCACTTTCATTGTTGGTTTTGTTATCAGGTTTACCATTTCTTTTCTTGCTGATTTTACCAAGTTTATGAACTCGTCTGGATGGCTTCCGAAATATCCTGGCCAGCCTATTTCTGGTCCTACGTAGACGTCTTTTGTTACTGTTCCTTTTGCTCTTCCTTCTGTTGTTGCTCTCATTGCTTCTATTCCTGCTTCTGCGTATGTTCTTGCGCTTCTCTGGAACGCGTAGTCTTCTATTGGTCTCAGGTGTCTTATTCTTTCTTTTAGCTCGTTTGCCTGTTGTTGTTGTCCGTGTGCTGTGTTTAGGTAGTCTTCGTATTGTGATTTGTATCTTTCATATTCTTCTTTTGCCATTTTTTTTTCTTGTTCTGTTATTGCAACGTCTTCCATTCTTCTTTTTGCTGTTTCCATTCTTTCTGCAAATTCCTGCGCTCTTTCCGCGTATGTTGTTCTCCATCCTAATAGTGAGTTTATTTGTCCTTGCAGTTGTACTTTTACGTAGATTTCTTCTGGTGTTTCAGGCTCTTTTTGTTCCGGCGGTAGTTGTTTGTTTCTTTCCTTGTTGTGTTCTGCCCATTTTTTGAAGTCTTCCCAGGTGAAGTCGTGCAGTTCCAGCGCTCCGGGTTTTCCAAGTTCTTTCACTCCTGGTCTTATTGGTTCGAATGTCTCTTTTTTGAATGGGATGTGTTGTATTTCGTCTTTTCTGAATTGCACTGTTCTTCCTGTTCTGTCGTCTACCAGCCAGCCTATTCTTTGTTCTCCCACTTGTTCGAATTTGTTCTGGCTTAGCGGGTCTGTTTTCTGCCAGGGCGCTTCGTTTATTCCTCTTGGGAATTCCCAGCTTACTATGTCTACTCCTCCGCCTCTTCCCACGTCTGCCGCGAACCTTATTGCGTCTTTGACCTCTCCCAGGCTTTGTGCTCTTTTGTCGTCTGAGAATACCAGTTGCTGGTAGTCAAAGCCTGCCAGGTTGTTCATTGATGTTGGTAGTTCTACTCCTGCGATGTTTACGTTGCTTGCTAGCGCTACCTCTTTTAGTGCTTCTCTGACTTCTTTGCCGTATGCTTTTGGTCTTCCGCCTATTGCGCTTTCCATTGGTGTCATTAGGATTAGTTGTATTGTTCCTGCTCCGCCTCTTATTGCTGCTTGTGCTGATTGTATGATGTTTTTGAACCTGCCTGTTGGGTCTTGTTCTGGCACGGTTTCTCCCATTTGTGATATTGGGAATATGGGTTCTTCTACTGATGGCGCTGGTGGCGCTTCTGTGATGGCTTGATGGTATTCTCTGTCCATCGGCCCGTAGTACATTGTCCTGAATTCTACCATAGTATACTTTTTTGGCTACTGAAGTATTTAAAGGTTTATGTCAAAAATGTCGCCTTAAGAATTTTTTACTGATCGAATAGTTCAAATAAGTGGCTAAAGAGAAGAAAAGGAACAAAAAATTAAGATTCTCTAAGCATCTGTTCAACTGTTTTTACTAAATCTTCTCTAGAATATTCTGGCTCCAAACAATATCCAATCAGGGATTGAAGGCTCAACATATCTATAATGGCGCGGTTGCTATTGACCAAACAATATTTGCCTGGCTGCGCAGCTAGTTTTAATGCCCTGCCAACTTCTGTTGATGTTGCACCTTGGGCCAATACAGCACCAAATTGAATCTGGCGTGCAGCATTTGCATATCCTTTCTCATCACTAAAACAGCGGACATTAAATCCGTATTGTTTCAAATCTCTTTCAATTTTAGATCTTTCATCAGAATCTACCATTACTACAGCTACAACTACATCTCCTATTTCATCTGTTCCAGTTGCTGTTTTTAATGGTGCCATAAAAAACTTAATCTCTTGCTTTTTTTAAATTTTTATGTAATAAATAAGTCAAACTTTTTAACTGCTGAGGAGATGTGTGATTGAACTTATTGAATTATCCTGGCGTTCTCTTGTACGTGCCTGCTGTGCCTTGGTACATTTGTTCTGCCCATTCTTCTGCTGCTGTCATGAGGTGTTTTTCTGTTGGTGCTGGTTTGTATCCTTCTTCTTTTTTTATCTCGAATCCTTTTCTGATTGCGTAGAGCATCTCTCTGTCTTGTCTTGTCTCTATTCCGGTTTCTTTTTGCCTGTCGTAGATGGATCTTAGCTCCTGGTAAAGTTCGTGTACTGGTCTATGTGCTACTTCGTGGAGTAGTTCCGGCGTTCTTGGCCCTGTTTCTAGTAGTTCTTCCAGCTCCAGGTCTGCCATTCTTTTTTTGGCTGGTTTTGCTTCTGGCTTGCCTTTTTTTATCTCTTTTATTTCTGGAACTTCCATGTGTTCCAGCACTCTTGCTTCGTCGTCTGCCAGAATTAGCAGGTGTTCTGCTTCTTTGATTTCATCTTGTATTTGTGTTGCTTGTTTTCTGAGGTTGTCTATCAGTTTTTGTAGTTCTTGTATTCTTCTTTCTGGTGCTAGTTTTTTGAATGGCGCGAAGTCTGTTGCCATTTCTGCCTATAATTTAGAATTGTTTATAATTTTATCCCCAGGAGAGTAGTCCGTGTGCTTTTTTGAAGATGTTGTATTGCACCCAGCACATTTTTATTGCTGCATCTTCTGGTGCTGATTCTTTTGCTGGTTTTCCTCCGGGTAGTTTTGGTATTATCGCTCCCAGCATTTCTGTCATTCCTTTTCCTAGTGCGCCGAAGGGCTCTGTTAATCCTAGTGGTTTTTTTATTGGTTTTTCTTCTTCTTTTTTGCCTTTTTCTGCTTCTTCTAGGTAGCTCATTAGGTCTGTTCCCATTGCTTCCATTGCTGATTTTAAAGAGGAGTCTATTGATGCTAGCAGTTCCATGTCTTCTTTGTTTCTCATTGCGATGTAGTTTTTGATTTGTTGGTCGTTCCATGCATAGCTTCTCCATGTTATTCTTGTCTCTCCTACGTGTATTGGCCCTCTGTGGTATCCTGAGTCTCCTGGGTATTGCATGCTTGGCTTGGTGTGGTATTCAAAGGTTATCATTACGCAGGCGAAGTGTTCTTTTAGTCCTGCCGGTCTTGTTCTTGCCACTACTTCTATTTCTACCAGGCTGCTTTCGAATGCTGCTATGAGTTTTGGGTTGTTTATGAGGTCTTCTTGTCCTGTTAGTCTTTCTATGTGTTTGATGTATGGTTTTACCCAGGTCATGTACATTCTTATTACGTTGTAGTGTTGTCTTAGGTAGTCTAGTGTGAATTGTCTTCTTGTTTTCATTTCGTCAAATGTTGAGTGTTTCCAGGCTAGGTATTGGTGTAGTTTTCGTTTTAGGAGGTTTTTGACTTGGAGGTTGAATTCTTTTGCTTGTTCTTCTACTGCTTTGTCTATGTTTTCTTTTTTGTCTACGTTTACTGCGAAGAACATGTCTGGCAGTGATGTGAACTGCAGTTGTTGTGCCATTACGAATATGTTGCTTCCTGTTCTTTGTCCTTGCACTACTCCGTCTACTAGGTCTACCCACATTCCTTTTAGGGCCAGTTCTGCTCCTTTTTGCGGTCCTTTTTCTGTTGGTTTTCCTTCTTTGTTTATGCCGAATGCGTCCCTGTATATTTCTAGTCTTTCGTCTATCCATCTTAGTTCTCTGACTAGCTGGAAGAGATCTTTGACCATTTTTCCTATTGTTGCCAGGTATTGTGCTACTTTGTCTTGTGCTAGTCCTAGTCTTTGTGCTGATGCTCCGTAGAAGCTTGAGTGTTCTGCCGCTGTGAACGTGTCTGTTACTTTTTCTATGACTGGGAATCCTGTGTGTTCGAGGAAGTTCATTATCCAGTAATAGTATGGTTCTATGCTTTCGTGCCAGCTTGACAGTCCCAGATAATATCTGCTTAATGGGTTTGGGTAGTCTGTGACTACCATTTGGTCTTTTGCCACTTCTACCCACTCATGATTGGCTATGTTTTCTATTGCTTTTTCAAATTCTTTTCCTAGTTTTATTTTTTCGAATTCTTCCTTTTTTTTCTTTATGAGTTTTATTTTGTCTTCTGGTGTTTTTCCTTCGATTTTTAGTGTGAACTTGCCGACTTTTATTACCGGCGCAACTGGGTCTACTCCTTTTTTTACGAACCCGTATGCTACGAATCTTTCACTCTCTTTTGCCATCTTTTTTTTGTTAGGAAAATTGTTTATTTAAGCCTTTCCAATACTACTATGAATCCTACTGTGTGGACTATTCTTGTGTTTGTTTTTTCCGCTAGCTCTTTTGCAAGTTGTTTCTTATTTCCATGTATTGCGCTTGCTAAAAATTTTACTTTGATTGCCTTTTTTTTCTTGATTATTTCTTTTATTTGTTTTATTGTGTTTTCTGTTATTCCTGCTTTTCCTATGATTATTGCTGGTTCCATTTGGTGATGGTTTATTTTACCTGGCATGTTCCACCTGGGAGTGTTTTTAGCACTTCGTCTATTTCTGCATTTAGTTTTTTTGCTATTTTTTTGGCGCAGTCTGTTGGTTTGTCTCTTCCTTGTTCTACTATGCTGTATTCTTTGCAGTGTGTTTTTACTGCTGTTTCTGGCCCGCTCATTATTTTTCCGTCTTCTAGTTTTCCTACTGCTATTTTTGCTGTTCCGTTGTAGTATGTTCTTTTTCCTGTTATCATGAATCCGCCTTTCGGCATGTATTCTCCGCTTGGTGCTTGTTTGCTTACTTGTTCTGGGTTGATTGAGTAGACTTCTGTTGCTGTTATTCCTAGTTTCCATGCTTTTGAGAAGCTTGCTGTTGCGTCTGCTGTTTCTTGTTTCGTTATGTCTGTTGGTTTTTTTCCTTTTGTTTTTATTATGAAGAATGGGCTTCCTGGTGCTTCTGTGTGGAATACTATGTCGTCTTTTTCTGTGTGTTTTTTGATGATTATCTCGTTGCTTGTTGCGTCTCTTCCTCCTATGCACAGGAATCCTTCTGAGCTGATGAACCATCTGAATTTTTCATACCATTCTGGTGTTCTTTTTTCTTTTTTTTCTTGTTTTTCTTCTACTACGTGGTTTTTTTGCAGTTCTTCCAGCTCTTTTTGGAATTTTTGGACTATTGCTCTGGCTGTTTCTGCTTTTTTTCTTGTTTTTTTGGCTTGTTCAAAGTACTCGTTTGCTGTTTTTTCCAGTTTTTTCTTGAGGTTGATTGTTATTTGCATAGAAACTGTATATTATGGGTCTTTATTTAAATATATACCGAGTTAACATTGACTTATTTTTTTCTAAACTATCAATTGCAAGATAGAAATGCTTTTATTCTTATTTTTTTGCCTGAAAAAGGGGGTGTTGCACATGAATAATCTAAAGGATGAGCTTAAGCAAAGGATGAGAAAAACTTATGAACTTATTTATCAGCTTCGGAAACTTGAAAGAGGAGTTAGATTTTCTCCAGATAAAGAAATTAACCCAGAGGATGTGGAAAAAAGTATCAAGGCGCTTGTTAATAGGGGCGCAACTACGTTCAGTTATGCAGGCGAACATGCCATTGATAGAATCTATGCAGGCGGTCAAACATTTTATTTGTTCCCTGAAGAAACCACCCAGTCCCCAAGTGCTCTTCGTGATTTTGCTTTGCGTGCAGTCTGCCCCCCTCTTACTGAAAGTTCATTAACCCCTTGGGGTCTTTTTGAAGAACATAAAGACTCATTGGTTCTTGGCGGGTTTGATTTTGAAGAAGAGATTGGAGTATTGCTTACTGAAAGCCGCAGGGAACTTACTTTAAAAGGAATTGAAGGTAAAGATCGACCTGCAATGTATGCTCAAGGCGCTCCTTCGCTTGAATACCACGCGAAACAGCCTTATGTTATTATGGTGAAGACTGAGATTCGCGTTTTTCCAAATTTAGATATTGCTGAGGAGGTTAAAAAAAATCCAGGCACCTACTTGCGTGCTGCTGGAGTGGTGCTGCCTCGCAAGCTTTTGGAAGAGAAAGTTGAAGCGCGTTAGAAAACCTTTTTAATCTGTATTATTTCCTTGTTTTCCTGATGAAAAAAGATGTGTTTGCAAAGAGGTGGCAGTTGAAAGACTTCATAATACCTCTTGTTGCTCTGCCTTATGGTTTTTGGGGTATTTATTTTTATGAGAATGGTTTTGATTGGATTGTTGCTGTGCTTGCTATTGTGTTGTTCATCGTTATTCCTGCTGTTCTGGCAGTTTTTTGGGATAAGATATGAAGTGGATAATTATTGTAATACTATTGTCTTCGTTTGCTGTAGCCCAGTGTATCGAGGCTACCGACGGCATGGTTATTGATAAGAGTGTTCTTTTTTGTTCCGCTACTTATGATGTTCCTAATGGTATTACTGTTACTGGCAGCAATTTTGTTGTTGATTGCGGCACTGGTGTTTTGAGGGGCACTGTTGGCTCTTCTGAGATTGGTTTGCGTGTTGAGAATGCTGATAATGTTACTATTAGAAATTGTAATGTTCTTACTTTTACTCAGGGTATTTATTTGAAGAATGTTACTAATTCGTTGATTGAGAAGAATGCTGTTTTGAAGAATCGTATTGGTATTCGTATGCTTGATTCTTTTGAGAATGTTATTCGTGGTAATAGTGATAAGAGTTTCCAGCTTGCTGTTTCTGCTATTAACAGTAAATATAACATTGTGATGTTTGGCAATAAGGATGTTGAGCGTAATTTTTGTGATTTTAATGCTTGTAATGAGTATCGTGACATGAATCCTTGTGAGTCTGGTGATTTTTACTGCAGTAAGAAGTGTTCTGCTCAGACTGATGCGGATTGTGCTCCTGTTGTAGCTCCTGTTGTTGAGAAAGTGCCTGTTAAGACTGCTGAGGAGATTGTTGAGCAGGCTGAGAAGGAAGTCAAGGAGCAGTTTGCAGAGCCTGAGAAGCCTGTTGAGAAAAAGATTGAAAAAACTAATCTGTCCTTTGCTGCTAAATTGTTCATCTATATCGTGTTATATTTTGTTGCGTTTATTGTCTTTCGTTTTAAGAAATAATCAAAAAAAGAGGTTTCCATGAAGTTATGGGTTTTTTTGTTAGTAATGCCGGTTGCATTGGCTTGTGTCTCTCCTGGCGATGGTGCTTTGTTTGATAGTTCTGTTGATTTGTGTACTGATGTTTTCTATCTTGATCACGGTATTTTTGTTTCCGGCAGCAATATTGTTGTTAATTGTAATGGCGCTGTGTTGAAGAGTTGGTCTGGCGGCAGGGGCATTACTATCACAGATTCAGCCAATGTGACTGTTATTGGCTGTCGTCTTGTTAATTATGATGTTGGTTTTTTTGTTGAGAATTCTTCCAAGGTTTTTTTGAATGATAATCATCTTGTTAAGAATGATGTTGGTGTTCGTCTTGAGGGTGTTTCCGACAGTTCTACTTTTAATCATGATGTTAGTTTGTCCCGTCCTTTTGAGGTGTTTGAGAGTTCTAATAATGTTTTGTCTTTGACTAACAAGGTAGTTTCTGGCGGTTTTTGTTCTTTGAATTTTTGTAATGAGCGTCGTGATGCTGTGTTTTTGTTTGCTGCTCCTGAGTCTACTGTTGAGGAGATGGTTTCTTGGTTGTTTGGTAAGACTGCTGCTCGTTTGAGAAGTTGGGTTTTTTCTGATTTTATTTAGCAGGGTCTTAATTGCTCAAGTGTTATTGCTCCTTGGCCGCATAGCGCTACTGCTTTCCCTGTCCATATTTTTGGTGTGAGTTTTACCTGTCTTATTGGCATTATTGATGAGTCTACTGGGATTATCGCGTTTACTGCGTTTGCTTTTAGGAGCGGTTCTTTGAGTATTTCCTCTTTTGTGTCTATTCCTTCTGCTCCTACTATTCTTGCGTGGATGTTGTAGAGTTCTACGTCCGGTCCGTTGTCTATCCATAGTTGTATTCCGTTTTCTGTGAAGCAGGCTTGCGGCACTCCGTTTATGTTGATGATGCTGATTTTTGCTAGGTCGCATCCTGATTTTATTTCTGCTGTTCCTTGTACGAATTCTGCTTTTTCTTCTATGTATTCTTCTCCCCAGCTCATTACTAATGCGCCTAGTCCTACTGAGAATGCTATGAGTAGTATTGTTGCTACTAATGGTGTGATTCCTCTTCGTGATTTAAATAATCTCATCTTTCACCGCTTTTTTTGTATTAAGTGTTTTATGCTATTTAAATAGTTTTTGGTGCTAAATCTTTTTATATCCGGCTTTATTTGTGTTGTTTTATGAATGGTGAACAACAGCAGTGTGTTTTTTGTCATATTGCTTCTGGCAAGATTCCTGCGAAAAAGGTGTATGAAGATGCTAAGGTGACTGCTGTTCTTGATATTAATCCTGCTTCTCCCGGTCATATTTTGGTTATTCCTAAGGAGCACGTTGCTGTTATGCCTCAGATGTCTGATGAGCTTGTTGGTCATCTTGGCATGATTTCTAAGCAGTTGAGTCATGCTTTGATTCGTGCTTTGAAGGCTGAGGGCACCAGTGTTTTTGTTGCGAATGGTGTTGCTGCCGGTCAGCGCGCCCCTCATTTCCTGCTTCATATTATTCCTCGTTCTCCTGATGATGGTGTTGCTTTGCAGCCCTCTCCTGGAAAGTTTGATGAGAAGATGCTTGGCGAGGTTTCTGCCAAGCTTGCTGCTGCTGTTGGCAAGCAGTTTGGTGTTGAGGTCAATCTGCCCAAGACTAAGGAGAAACCTGTTGAGAAGGAAGAGAAGCCTGTTGAGAAGCCTGAGCCTGTTGAAGAGCCTGATAAGAAGTTGGATCTTGATGAGATTGCGGAGTTCTTGTCAAAATGAGCGAGTGTATTTTTTGCGGTTTTATTGAGAAGAAGTCTAATATGGTGTTTGAGGATGAGAAGGTTTTTGCTATGTTTTCTCCTGAGCCTTCTGTTCCTGGTCACGTGATTGTTCTTCCTAAGTCTCATTCTCCTATTCTTGAGACCGTGCCTGATTTTGTTGTCTCTGATATGTTTAAGGTTGCCAATAAGATTAGTACTGCTGTTTTCGAGGGGCTTGGCGCTCAGGGGACTAATCTTCTTGTTGAGAATGGTCCTTCTGCCGGCCAGCGTCACAATCATACTATGATTCATGTTTTGCCTCGTTTTGAGAATGATAATGTGCCTATTGGCTGGAATCCTAAGCCTGCTCCTGAGGAGGAGTTGTCTTCTTTGGAGAGCAAGATTAAGGATGAGACCAAGAATGTTGGCTTGTTTGAACAGGAGAAGGCAAAACCAATTGAGATTCCTAAGGCTGAAGAAGTCAAGGAGGATTATCGTTTGAAGGCTTTGAGAAGGATTCCTTAGGCTTATGAAATTGGTCGCTGAAAAAGGCAGATTATTGGCGTTTCCTTATTCATCTTCTTCTAATCTGACTATAGTTGGTACTTTTCATGCTTTGAATGAAGAGGATAAAAGCAGGCTTGAATCTTTGATTGACGAAAGTGATTTTGTTGCATTGGAGTATGATGATGTGAGGCTGAATTCTTTTTTTGATGTTAGACATCGCAAGGTAAAAACAAGATTCTCTAGAGAAGGGATTCTTTATTGTGACTTGCTTAACGCTTTATATTTGAATGTTTTTATTTATTTGAATGAATGGACTGTATCTGAACATAATAAGGTTGTGGGCGGCGGCAGAGATGTTGATGATTGTGAATTTCTTTTTTGCCACAATTTTGCTAGGAAAAAGGGCAAGAGAATTTATTTGGTCGATATGCCTAATCATGTTGTTGCGCAAAAGCTGATGAGGCTGCCATTTAGGACCAAAATTCAACATATCTTGTCTGTTCTTGGAGCAAATAAGTATCCTGATGCTGCTTATGATATTATGTTCAGGCAGAGGGAGAGATATATGTTGGAAGAAGTTGAACGATTTGAGGGGCCATTTGAAAATTTGTCAAGCAAAGGCATACTTGTTGTTGGATATAGTCATGCTCTTAACTATGCAAGGAAAAATTATGAAATTGAAAGAGTAAATAAAGTTTCAGCCCAATCTAAATGCTGAACAGTCTTGTTTTTAGTGTTTTTAGGATTATCGCTACTATTGAAAACATGGTTAGAAGTCCTATCATGACTATGAATTCATGTTCTAACACCATGTTGTTATGTTTGTTTTTTGTAGCTTATAAAGTTTTGTCTTAACTAAAAGAGAATTGCAAGTACGATGTTGTTCCAGATTATTGTTGTTATGAATGCTATTAGGAATGCTGGTGCGAATGGTATTCCGTATTTTACGAGTACTTTTTCTATTTTCTTTTGCGCGTAGAGTTTTTTTATCGTGTCTACTTGTTCTTGTTCCAGCCCTAGTTTGTTTGGCATTATTTTTTGTTTGCCTGCTGTTACTGGTTTTAACAGCCAGTCTCCTTCTGTTAGTTTGTCTGGTGTTATCAATTTGTGCATGCAGCTTTGTTCTGTGCTTTTGATGAATATTGCTATGTGGGTTAGCGCGTATGTTATTATTGCCAGTATTAGTATTTCCAGTCTGTACTCTTTGAATAGGAATGTCATTATTATTAGTATTATTACTGTTATGATTGTTGTTATTCTTAGTTTTTTGTATGTTTTTTCGTGTAGTGTTTTTTTGTATGTTTTCCAGAAGTTTTTGATGTTTCTTATTGCGAGGCTTGCACTATATAATAGTCCCCATGCTCCTCCTATGAATACTAAATTGATGAGGTAGCTTGTTCCGAATGCCATTTTGTCTGCTTGGAATCCTATTAGTGCTCCCATTGCCATTAGGAGTTTTGCGTCTCCTCCTCCCCATTGTCCTGTGTAGAACATCAGGCTTGCTAGTCCGAATGTTATTGCCAGTCCTATTAGTGAGGATGCTATTGGCCACCAGCTCCATTGCTGTAAAGAGAATATTAAGTGTATTCCTATTCCTGCTGTGATTCCTGCATAGTTTAGCCAGTCCGGCACCTCGTATGTTTTCAAATCTGTTATTGTTGCTATTATTAGAACTGCTAGGCTTACTATTATTAGTGTTGTTTCAAGCATTTTTTGTGTGTTTGTTTTATTTCTTATTAATTCTTTGTTAGAATTAATCCAACCCCATATATTTTGGCAGTTTTGTTGTTCCGGTAACGTGTCCTTTCCAGGCTTCGAGTGCATAGTCTAGACTGCGGAGTTGTAGGCTTATTTTGTTGTGGTTTCCTACTATTAGGCTTGTTATTTCATGGTCGCATCCTGTTTTTGTTTGGTCCCATAGTTCTGTTTTTAGTGGGAAATAATCATGGCTTACTGAAAAATGCATAGTGTATTCCATTGGCACTGCTTCTATTCTCCATGGCACTCTTTCTATTAAAGCAGCGGCTTCTAATCCTCCTGTTTTGAATTGTTTTTGCCATAGTTCTTTTAGCTGGTCTTCTCTTGCTTTGACGTATTGTCTTCCGTCGTAGCCTTTGCCCGGCTCCATTCCTTTTTTTTGCCAGGCTTCAAGGGCTTTTGGAGCTCCTTGTATTTCAAATTCGTATGACATTTGTGTGAAACGGTTTGTTATCAGGAATAATAGTATTATTTCTTCGCTTGGCCCTCTTAATCTTATTTTTGCGCTGTGCATCCAGGGTTCATCTTTTGGTGCGTCTTTGTCAAAATCTATTATTAATTCTCTGCCGTTGTACTCTAGCTCTTTGCTGCACGGATAATCTTCTGCTTTGAATTGTGACAGCATGAGAAAATACATTTCGTGCCAATGGTTCAGTATGTTTTTCATTGTAATTTATCGTATATTCCTGCTCTCCAGCTTTTTATTGCAAAATCTATTGCAGTAACTTGATGGATTTCTTGCCCGTCTGTTAATCTGTTTACGAGGTCGTAACGGGATTGCCCTGCTGGCGGAAGTCCGACTCTAAGCGGGGATTCTTTAAGCATTGAAAACTCAACCTGTTCATCTTTGATGCCAGGAGGCAAAGTTACTATCTGCCAGGGCATAGTTCCAAAGTCTACTTCTTTTTTGGAATAATATAAGTGTTTTACATTCGCTCTTACGTCTTGCAGTTGTTCTCTTGTTATTATGTAATGGTTGTGGCTGTCAGATAAGGATGGTGCGCCCTTTTTTCTTAAAAAGTGTCCTAGCTCGGAGTGTACAAATGTTATAAATCTTGACTCTTTGGATGAGAAATGATGTAATATGAGGAAGAAGTCGAGCATTGGTTCTGGAGGCCCTTGGCCTTTGAGATAATAACATCCTTCGTTGCAGTAGAGCGTGAACTCGCAATCTTTGGCTTCTGTGCCGAATAGTTCTTGTGGCCGTGCTGAATGCCGCATGTATGCATCTTTAAAACTCATTTTCCCACCCCATTTCGCGTTTTTTCCTCACTATTAATATAGATTGTTGTGTTGTAGTGCTCATTAGCAAAACCTTTATAAATAACCCCTTGAGATTTCTTTATTACCGATGATTGATGAGGCTCGAAAGGGCTGAATGAGGAGTTTATTCTCCTGGAGGATCAAGATGGCAGACGATATTATTCAAAAAACATTGGAAGCGATTGAGGTTGCCAAGAATACTGGCAAGATTAAGAAGGGTGTTAACGAGGCTACTAAGGCTTTGGAAAGAGGTGTTGCTAAGCTTGTTGCTTATGCTAAGGATGTTCAGCCTGCTGAGATTGTTATGCACTTGCCTGTTCTTGCTAAAGAAAAAGGCGTTCCTTGCATTCAGGTTAACAGCAAGGAAGAGCTTGGCACTGCTGCTGGCATTTCCTTGCCTACTAGTGCGATCGCGATTATTGCTGAGGGTGATGCTAAGAAGTTGGTTGAAGAATTGAAGTCAACAGGTTGAGAATATGGCAGAGCCTAAGAAAAAGCTTGTGGAAACTCCTGCCCCTGAGAAGAGGGGTCCGCAGAAAAAGCAGGAAGCAGCCGCTGTTAGTTTTAGCCATGCTGTTCCTGCTCGTGTTGAGGAGATTATTGGCAGGACTGGAACTAGGGGAGAGGCCATTCAGGTCAGGTGCCGTGTTTTGGAAGGACGTGACAAGGATAAGGTCTTGAGGAGAAACGTCAAGGGCCCCATTCAGAAGGATGATATTTTGATGCTTAGAGAGACTGAAATTGAAGCTCGTCCTTTGAATAAGTCTGGAAGGGGTGGTGGCTGATGGCTAAGTGCAGTTTTTGCAGGCATTCAATTGAGCAGGGCACTGGTTTGATGTTTGTCAGGAAAGACGGCAGTGTTTTGAATTTTTGTTCATCCAAATGTGAGAAAAACATGTTGAAGCTTGGCCGCACTTCCAGGTATGTTAAGTGGACCAAGGATTTTGAGAAAGGAGGCGGAAAATGATTGAGCAAACTTTGGTTGTTTTGAAGCCTGATGCTGTTCAGAGGGCTTTGGTCGGGGAAATCATATCTCGTTTTGAGCGTGCTGGTTTCAAGATTGTTGGTTTGAAGATGTGTTATGCTTCAAAAGATGTTGCCGGCAAGCATTATGCTGATGATGAGGCATGGCTTGTCTCTGTTGGTGAAAAAGCCAAGAAGGCTGCTGAAGCTAAGGGTCAGAAGGTTTCTGAAGATCCTAAGGCTGTTGGCCAGCGCGTGAGGCAGCAGTTGATTGATTTTATTACTATGTCTCCTACTGTTGCTGTTGCGTTGGAAGGCCACGATGTTATCAACAAGGTCAGAGTGCTTGTTGGTGATACTGCTCCTAACAAGGCAGCTCCTGGCACTATTCGCGGTGATTTTGCTTTTGACAGTTACGGCTTGGCTGATGTTTCTGGCAGGCCTATTCAGAATTTGATTCATGCAAGCGATTCCCCGGAATCTGCTAAACGGGAAATGGCTGTTTGGTTTGGTAAGAATGAGCTTCATCCTTACCAGCGCATTGATGAATCTTTGTTGTATAGGAAGGTGAAGTGAATGGCTGCTCAGGAATCTCGTATTGAACGTATGAGGCGCATGTCTAAGGTGCAGGAACAGATTAGGAATATTGCTACCAGCGCTCATATTCACCACGGGAAGACTGCTTTTACTGATAACTTGCTTGCCGCTGCTGGTTTTATGTCTGAGGCTGCTGCAGGTGAATTGGAAAAAGGTATGGCTACTTGGCAGCACGCTGATGAGCAGGAGCGTTTGTTGACTGTTGATTCTGCGAACGTGTCTATGGTTCACGAGTTTCAGGGCAAGGAGTTTTTGATTAACTTGATTGATACTCCTGGCCACGTTGATTTTGGCGGTAACGTTACTAGGGCTATGCGGGCTATTGACGGTACTGTTGTTCTTGTTTGTGCTTCTGAGGGTATTATGCCGCAGACTGAGACTGTTCTTAAGCAGGCGTTGAGGGAGCGTGTGAAGCCTGTTTTGTTCATTAACAAGGTTGACCGTTTGATAAAAGAGATGCAGTATACTCCTGAGCAGATGCAGAAGCGTTTCATTGATATTATTACTGAGTTTAACAGGCTGATTGAGCAGATTGCTGATACTGATTGGAAGCAGAAGTGGAAGGTTAACATTCAGGATGGCAGTGTTGCTTTTGGCAGCGCTCGTGATAATTGGGCTTTGAGCCTGCCGTATATGGAGAAGAAGGGTGTTAATTTTAAGGATGTTTTGAAGATTTATGAGCTTTCTGCTGATGAGCGTGAGAAGTTTGTTTGGGAGAAGTGTCCTCTGCACGAGGTTATTCTTGATATGGTTATCAAGCACCTGCCTAATCCTAAGGCGGCGCAGCCTTATCGTATTCCGAAGATTTGGAGGGGCGACTTGGAGTCTCCTTTGGGCAAGTCTTTGTTGAATTGTGATCCTGCCGGCAAGGTTGCTTTCTGTATTACGCGTATTTTGATTGAGCCTAAGTCTGGCAGGGAGGTTTCTGCAGGCCGGTTGTACAGCGGCACTATTCGTGAGGGCATGCAGGTTTATTTGAATAATGCAAAGCAAAATCAGAAGGTTTCTACTGTTTTCATGTATCAGGGTATTAAGCCTGAGATTATTGAGGAAGTTCCTGCTGGCAACGTTCTTGCTGTTGCAGGTGTTTCTGGCAATGCTGGCGAGACTATTACTCTTGAGCCTGATCAGCCTTTTGAGGAGTTGAAGCACATTTTCGAGCCTGTTATTACCAAGGCTATTGAGCCTGAGAAGCCTCAGGATCTTTCCAAGCTTGTTGAGGTTTTGAAGAAGGTTGCTAAGGAAGACCCAAGTATTAAGATTGAGATTAATCAGGAGACTGGTGAGAACTTGATGCACGGCATGGGCGAGCTTCACTTGGAGATTATTGAGAACAGGATTGTTACTGAGAAGGGTGTTAAGATTAAGACCTCTCCTCCTATTGTCACTTATCGTGAGACTGTTTCAAAGCTTTCTCCTCAGTGCGAGGGTAAGACTCCTAACAAGCACAACAAGTTTTTCTTTATTGTTGAGCCTTTGGAGCCTCATATTGCTGAGATGGTTAAGAGCGGCGAGATTCCTGAAGGTCGCATAAAGAAGAAAGATTTGGTTTTGAGGGACAAGCTTGTTGCTGCTGGCTGGGACAACGATACTGCTTTGTCTGTCAAGGATATTTATCATGGCAATTTGTTTTTGGAGAAGACAAGAGGTATTGTCCAGTTGCCTGAGTGTATTGAACTTATTATTGAGGGTTTCAGGCAGGTTGTTGACGGCGGTCCTCTTGCTCGTGAGCCTTGTGTTGGTATGAAGGTCACTCTTGTTGATGCTAAGCTTCACGAGGACGCTATTCACCGCGGTCCTGCGCAGGTTTACCCTGCTGTTCGTGAGGGTGTTAAGCTTTGTATTATGAATGCCGGCCCTGTTATTTTTGAGCCGATGCAGACTCATTTGATTGAGGCGCCTCAGGAGTATACTGGCGAGATTACTAAGCTTGTTATGAACAAGCGCGGTCAGGTTTTGGAGCTTACCCAGGAGGGTACTCAGACTTTGGTTAAGGCTAAGCTTCCTGTTGCTGAGATGCTTGGATGGAGCAGTGATTTGCGTTCTGCCACTAATGGCAGGGGCACTTCTTCGCTTGTTGACCAGTGCTTTGAGAAACTGCCTGCAGAACTGCAGCCCAGGGTTATTCAGCAGATTGTTCAGAGAAAGGGATTGACTGCTGGTATGTTGGGTGCATAATTTTTTTTATTATTCTGCATACCTTGCTATCCAGACTGTGCTTGTGGTTTTGTCAAATCTTATTTTGTAATAGTCTGGTGTTAGGTAGATTTTTGTTGTTTCAAATGGCAGCATTCTGATTTGGGGTCCGTATTTGTTTTTTATTTTTAGTGTGTACGTTCCTCTCATTAGGTGTACTTTGTCTAGTGTTATGCTGTGGCATGCTTTTCTTGTCCATCTTACTATGCTTGTTCCTGGTCTTAGCGGGTCTTCGAGGAATCTTTCTTCTGTTGTTATGCTCTGTCCTGGGTAGATGTGCGGGAATGAGATTCTATCTCCCCATTCTATTTGTTCGAATTGTGGAGGGTATTGTGTTATTGCTTTTGCATTTGCTATTGGTATTATTATTAGAAGTATCAGCCACCTTTTCATATGTGAGAAACCCTGTGGTTCTTTCTTAAAGTTTTACTGTATCATTTTGGTGACAAATCTTCCCTCTCTGTATCGAAACCTTTATAAATACCTGCTTGAATTTTTTGAATGTTTAGTATTAATATTCCAAGAGGAGGGGTATATTATGGCAAAAGGAAAACCACACATGAATATCGTATTCGTTGGTCACGTCGACCACGGAAAGTCTACAACAGTTGGAAGAATGTTGTTTGACTCAGGTACTATTGATGAGCAGACTATGCGAAAGTTGAAGGAAAAAGCTGAAGAGCTCGGTAAGGGCGGTTTTGAGTTCGCTTTCGTTATGGACAACTTGAAGGAAGAGCGAGAGCGTGGAGTCACAATCGACTTGTGTCACAAGAAGTTCACAACCCAGAAGTTTGATTTCACCATTATTGACGCTCCTGGCCACAGGGACTTTATCAAGAACATGATTACTGGCGCTTCGCAGGCAGATGCTGCTGTGCTGGTCATTGGTTCTGAGGGAGTTCAGGCTCAGACAAAAGAGCACGCTTTCTTGTGCAAGACGCTTGGCGTTCAGCAGATGATTGTTGCTTGCAACAAGATGGACTTGAACAATTATGATGAGGCAAAGTTCAATGCTATCAAGAAAGATGCTGAGGCTTTGTTGAAGAGTGTTGGTTACAAGATTGATGAAGTTCAGATTATTCCAATTGCTTCTTTCCCTGGCGAGAACGTTGTCAAGAATTTGGGAAAGATGCCCTGGTACAAGGGTTCTACTCTATTGCAGGCTTTGGATAACTTGAAAGAACGTCAGAAACCTACTGACTTGCCATTGAGACTTCCTATCCAGGACGTTTACAGCATTACTGGCATTGGTGTTGTTCCTGTTGGTAAGGTTGAGACTGGTGTTATGAAGGTTGGCCAGAAGGTTATTGTTATGCCTGGCAGAGCCGGCACTGGCGCTACTGGCGAAGTTAAGACTATTGAGATGCACCACGAGCAGATGCAGGAGGCAGAGCCTGGTGACAACGTTGGATTTAACGTGCGTGGAATTGACAAGAAGGATATTGCACGCGGCGACGTTCTGGGCCCGGTTGACAATCCGCCAACTGTTGCTGTGGAGTTCACTGCTAACGTTATTATCTTGAACCACCCGACTGTTGTGACTGTTGGTTACACTCCTGTGTTCCACATTCACACTGCTCAGGTTGCGTGTCAGATTACCGAGATCGTTAAGAAGATTAACCCTGCTACTGGCGAGGTTTTGGCAGAGCATCCTGACTTTGTTAAGAACGGAGATGCTTGTGTTTTGAAGATCAAGCCGGTTCAGCCTCTCGTTATTGAGAAGGTTAAGGAGTTCCCTCCTTTGGGCAGGTTTGCAGTTCGTGACTCTGGCAACACTGTTGCTGCAGGAATGTGCATTGACTTGGTCAAGAAATAAATTTTTTAATTATTTTTTACGGATATGCAAAAGGCAAGAATTAAGCTGGCGAGTATCGACATTGACAAGTTGAATCAGACTTGTGCTTTTATTAAAGATATTGCCGACAAGACCGGGGTCGATATCAGAGGCCCGATTCCCCTGCCTACCAAGCGTTTGAAGCTTACTACAAGGCGCACGCCGTGCGGGCAGGGGGCTGCTACTTGGGAGCGTTATGAGATGCGTGTTCATAAGCGCTTGATTGATCTTGGTCTTGACGAGCGTGCTTTGAGGCTTGTTATGCGCGTTCCGATTCCAGAAGGGCTTAATATTGAGATTGAGATGATTGATGTTTAACTGTTTCTTTTGAAAAAGATTATATATGCTGTGTTTTTCTGCTGTTTTTATGGAAGAGGTTGATGTTGTTGACGCTCACGATAATGTCGTTGGCAAAGTTAAGAGAGAGGAAGCCCATAAAAAGGAATTATTGCATCGTGTAGTGCAGGTTTTTGTTTTTGATCCGGATGGAAGGTTGTTTGTCCAGCAGCGTTCTTTGTCAAAAGACGTCTATCCTGGCTTCTATGAAGGTTCTCTTTCTGGTCATGTTCTTTCTGGAGAGTCTTTTAAGGAGGCTGCTGGGCGTGAGCTTCATGAGGAGCTTGGTGTTTGTGTCCGGCCCAGCCATATTAAGGAGGTTGTTCGTTTTGGTTTTCATGGTGATGAGCGTGTTCTTTGCAAGTTGTTTGTTGTTAAGGATTTTAAGGGCGAGGTTAAGATTGATTCTGATGAGGTTAAGTCTGGTGAGTTTTGGAGTTTGAAAAAGCTTATGTCTGAATTAAAGGGCAAAAAGTTTTTTCATCCTTTGTTTTTGAAGGCTCTTGGCGAATTTAAGGGCATGCGTGAGACTACTAAGGAGTTTGTGAGATTGTGAGGGTTGTTGTTATTGGTGGCGGGACTGGTAGTTTTACTGTTCTTCGCGGTTTGAAGAGCAGGGTTGATGATTTGTGTGCTGTTGTTTCTATGTTTGATTCTGGAGGCAGTACCGGTTTGTTAAGAGATGAGTTCGGCATTCTTCCGACTGGTGATGTTAGGAGGTGTCTTGTTGCTCTTGCTGAAGAGAACGATAATGTTTTGCGTCAATTATTTATGTTTAGGTTTGAGGAGCACAGTAGTTTGAAGGGCCATTCTTTTGGTAATTTGTTTTTGACTGCTTTGACCGAGATTACTGGCAGCGAAGAAGAGGCTATTCGCCAGGCTTCTAAGATTTTGCGTATTAAGGGAAAAGTGCTTCCTGTTTCGTTTGATAGTGCTGATGTTTGCGCTGAATTGGAGAATGGGGTTAAGGTTAAGGGCGAGACTAATATTGATATTCCTCGTCATGATCCTAATCTTCGTATTGTTAAGGTTTGGCTGGATCCTGAAGCCAGTGCTAATCCTGAGGCAGCTGATGCTATTTTGAATGCTGATTTGGTTGTTATCGGCCCTGGTGATTTGTACTCAAGCATTATTCCTAATTTGCTTGTGAAGGGTATTCCTGCTGCTTTGAAGAAGTCTAAGGCTAAGAAGGTTTATGTCTGTAATTTGATGACAAAGCCTGGCGAGACTACTAGTTTTAAGGCTTCTGATCATTTGAAAGAGATTATCAAATATGGCTGCAAGCCTGATGTTTTTGTTTGTAATTCTTCTAAGGGAATTTCTGCTTTGCTTGAGAAGTATTCTGCTCAGAATCAGTTTCCTGTGATTGTTGATTCTGATGTTATTAAGCAGTTGAAGGTTAAGCTTGTTGTTGATGATGTGATGTCTGCTCCTGAGCTTATCCGTCATGATTCTGAGAAACTTGCAGAGCTATTATTGAAGATTTAGTGGGCGTGCTCAAATGCTAGTTTTAGTATGTACATTAATGCAACTCCCACAAGTAATAATATTACTTGTAATGTTGCTTTTTTTATGTTTTCTTCTTCTTTTAGTTCTGCCATTAAGTCAGTCATCGCTATGTAGATGAATCCGCCTGCTGCGAATGGTATTAGGTAGTTTGTCAGTCCGTGGACGTGGGAGACGAAAAAGTACGTTAATAATACTCCTATAACTGCGGTTAACGCGGATAGGAAATTGAAGAATAGTGCTTTTTTTCTTGAAAATCCGCTGTATATTAGTACGCCGAAGTCTCCTATTTCTTGTGGTATTTCGTGGAATATAACTGCTATTGTTGATGCGATTCCTAATTCAAAACTCACCAAAAATGATGATGCAACTATCATTCCATCTATTAGGTTGTGTATTCCGTCTCCGATTAAATTTAGGTACCCCATTGGTCTTATCGGACATTTTCCTTTGTGTTTATGGGTATGAACGTGTCCGGCGTGGCAGTGATACCAGTAAATGTACGTTTCCATAATGAAAAATACAACTATTCCTATGGTGACCATCAAGAATGTTGGCCCTCCTTCGTGTACGGATTCTGGAAGAAGGTGTATAAATGCTCCTCCAAGAAGGGCGCCTGCCGCAAAGCTGACGAGAATCATTACTATTTTCTCAAGGAGTTTTTTCTTTAATGCTAGTGTGAAGACTCCAACTAATGATGCTAAACTGACGAGAATTATGCCTGTCAGCGCATAAATAAAGTTAGTATCCATGAGATGGCAATCTTAAATCAGGTATATAAATGTTTTCTATTTTAGAAATTTAAAAAAAATAAAAAAAATTATCTTCGTTTTTTCCTTTTGGTTGTTTTCTTAGTCTTTCTTTTTGTAGTTTTTTTTGCTTTCTTTACTTTTCTTACTTTCTTTTTTGGCATTTTTTTTCCTCTTTTTATTTGACAGTAAATCTGTCAACGCTTTTAATAAAAAAAACTTTATCATTTATTAAAGTTTTGTTTAATTTTTTATTTTTTAGAAAAAAATTGAAAAATAATTATTTATTATGAAAAAAACGCCGCCGCCCGGATTTGAACCGGGATATCCTTTCGGAAACCGGTTTTCAAGACCGGCGCAGTACCAGGTTGTGCCACGGCGGCAAATAAAATCATGTGCCTTTACTATCTCAGTTTTCTTTTGGTTTTTAAATTTTCTCTTTGATTTCAGCGAAAAGTTTATATAGTAGTTATGAATATATATTCATTATTCAGGTATTCGTTAAGAATGCTGTGAATGGAGGAAAGAAAAATGCCAGGATTTGATGGAACTGGACCAAGAGGAATGGGCCCTATGACCGGCAGAGGTATGGGTCCTTGTGCAAGAGGCTCAGGAATGGGCTTCGGAAGAGGATTTGGTAGAGGAATGGGCTTTGGCAGGAGAATGAACAGCCAGCCTGTTGTGTTGACTGAAGCCGAGGAGAAGAAGATTCTCGAAGCTCAGTTGAAGGAGATTGAAGCAGAAAAAGCAGAGATTCAGAAAAGATTGGCAGAGTTGAAATAAATGCGCCCTAGGCTGTGTCGCAGGGTAATGATCGAGCCAGAGGTTGTTTTTTTTAAGCCTGCTGGCGTTCGAATGTCTGAACTAGAGGAGTCTGTTTTGACTGTTGATGAGTTTGAAGCTGTCAGGTTGAAGGACTTGCTCGGTTTGGATCAGGAGCTTGCTGCTAAGAGGATGAATATTTCCCAGCCTACTTTTCACAGGCTGGTCGTCTCTGCTAGGAAAAAGCTTGCTGACGCTATTGTAAATGGAAAAGCAATCAAGATTTATGGGGGTAATTTTAAGATGGTTGGAAGAGGAAGGATGAAAGGCAGAGCTTTAGGGCCTGGAGGAAATTGTATTTGCCCTTCATGCGGGCATATAGTGTCTCATCAGACTGGAATGCCTTGCATTAAGATGAAATGTCCTAAGTGTAATGTTAGTTTGACTAGAGAATAAATTTATATAGAGAAAAAGTGAGATAGACAATATGCGAAAAGTAACTATATTTGCAGTTTTGGTTTTTCTTGCTTTGATTGGCGCCATATTTATTTTATCTGGCCGAAACAGTTCTGTTGGCTCTGTTGTTTCTGGCAACGAGGTTGTTATTTACGAGTTTTACGGCAAGGGCTGCCCCCATTGTTCTTCCTTGAATGCTTTTCTTGAGGAATTAAAACCTAAGTATCCTTCTCTGAAGGTTATTGAAAAAGAGGTTTATTTTAACAAGAGCAATATTGTTCTGTTTGAGACTATGTCTTCTGCTTTCGGGCAGGAAATAAGCGGAGTGCCTGCTATTTTTATTGATGATACTGTCATTGTCGGTTTCAGTCCTGTAATTAAGGATAAGATTGAACAGGAGATTCAAAGATGTTTGGCAGAAGGCTGCCCTTCTCCGTTAAACAGGGTTCCGAAGGATACTTTGAGTCTTGTTGTTGAGAGCTCTCCTGTGGAAGAGCCTGGCAAGACCAGACTTAAGGAACAGCTGACTCTTGGCGCTGTTATTTCTGCTGCTGCTGTTGATGCTATTAATCCTTGTGCTTTTGCTGTTTTGATTATTCTGCTTACTACAATTTTGGCCAGCGACAACAGGAAAAGGGCTTTGCTTGCAGGTCTTGCTTTTTCATTGTCTATTTACTTGTCCTATTTCCTTATGGGTCTTGGTTTGTATTCTGCTATTAGTGCTGCCGGGCTGAGTCATATGTTTTATGGTATTGTCGCAGTGCTTGCTATTTTTGTTGGTTTGTTTAATTTGAAGGATTATTTTGCTTATGGTAAGTGGTTTGTTATGGAAGTTCCTCTGTCTTGGAGGCCTAAGCTTAAATGCATCATTAAGGGTGTTACTAGTGTTCCTGGTGCGTTTTTGATTGGTTTTGTTGTGAGTTTGTTTTTGCTTCCTTGCACTTCCGGCCCGTATATTGTTATTCTTGGTTTGTTGGCTAAGACTACTACTAAAAATTATGCTCTTGTTCTGCTTTTACTGTATAATCTTATTTTTATACTGCCTATGCTTTTGATTACTTTTGCAGTATTTTATGGTTTCACCACTACTGAAAAAGCCGAGGAATGGCGTCAGAAAAAGCTGAAAATTCTTCACCTTATTGCTGGCATAATAATACTGCTTTTGGGAGCAGGTATGCTTTTGTCTATGTATTTTGGCTGGATTTGACTATTAAAGCATAGATTTATATACTCCAGTATATAACTATAGGGTAGTATATCGAGACTATTTCTCGTATAACTAACACAACACGGGTGAATGACAAATGGAAAGAAGGTTCGGTGCGGACCGCGAGATGCATGAAGCTACATGCTCTGACTGCGGCGCTCAGACTAAGGTTCCCTTCAAGCCTACTGAAGGAAAGCCAGTCTATTGCCGAGACTGTTATGCTAAACGCAAGCCTCGACGCTTCTAAGTTAATTATTCGTTAACTGAGATGTTTTAATCTTTTTTTTCTTTTTTAAAATTTTTATAAATTATCTATCTGCAAAGCTTATTTTTTATATAATTTCTTATGAGAAAATATAAATGGTTTGCTGACTATATAATCCCTATGAGACAAGTAGCCGGGTTTTGGGAATCTGATTTAAGGAGGATTGTACAAAAACTTCAGGGCGGGGGTGCAGTTAAAGTAACTAATGATAGTGGCAATGAGGCTATTGTTCGCGTTGAGCCTCTGGACCCAGCACGTTTTGGTCCAAACACTTACTGCTATTGATTTCTTAGAGACTAGGAATTAACAATTTGTGTTAGAAGGTGCTCTGGAGTTAGAAAAAGCAAAATCCTCCAAACAATCTTTTTATTTTTTTTACGATAGTTGGAGTGCTGAATTCTGATGGCTTGAATACTTTTGCTCTGTAACTGTCATTTGTGTTTTTTGGTTTCTTTCCTTTTTGTATGTCTTCAAGGTCTTGGAGTATTTCATCATAATCGTCGTATCTTTGGGTTTGTAATTTCTGCATCATTCTTGCCAGTACCAGTTCAAATCTCTCTTTCATTTTGTCTTGTTCTGTCAGAATGGAATCTATTAATGGTCTTTCCAGTGTGTTTCTAAGTAGCAGTTCAACATCTCTCGTATCTGTTTCAGGTATTCCTAGAACGCTTTTTTTTGTTATCATCTCATATACTGATGCTCCGAGGGAGAACTGGTCGCTTCTCCAGTCGCATGTGTGCAAATCTCTGACTTGTTCTGGGCTCATGAATCCTGCCGTGCCGAAGACTCCTCCATCTTCTGTTTCAATTGTGCTTCTTCCTAGTATTTGTTTCATTAATCCGTAGTCTGCTATTTTGAATTGCGGTCCGTGCCCGTTTTCTTTGTAGAATATGTTTTCTGGTTTTAAATCTCTGTGAAGCACCCCATATTCTTTTAGTTTATTCATGCCTTTTATCATTTGCTTGAGTGCCTCTATGTGTTTTTGCAAAGGCCAGCCATATGTCTTTGATGGGGAGAGGGCGCCTTGTAGTAATTGAACTACAGAGTATGATCTTTTGTCCTTAAGGGTTCCTGTGGCAAATAAATATGCAAGATTTGGGTGCGGAAGTCCTGCCAGTTTTCTTTGCCTTGACAGTCTTTCCAGCATATTTTTGTCATTAGTTGCTAATCTTGATACAGTTACTGCAACTCTACCGTTTTTACCTATCAGTTGATGATCTCTGTAAAATTGTTTGACTCTGTTTTGAAGATCAGTTTTTGAGTATCCTATAACCGCGCTGGAAGCATTTTCGTAATGTGCCTCCCAGTGGTCAATGTTGTTTGAATTGTTAAGTAGATATTGATGAGCTAGTATTGGAGCATACAGTTGTCTCCAGCCCTGCTCATCTAATCTGCTGTATATTAATCTGCCAACATATGCAAGGCTTTGCCCTCCTGCGCCCAATGGTTTGATTATTTTTATGGCTCTGGCTACTGGATCTTCTGATTTTAGAAAACCTTCTTTGTCAGTTATCTCTGATTCAAGGGTTTTTGCCTGTCTTTCGTCAAACCTAGTTGTCGCATATGATGTTCTTCCCATTCTTAGTAATATTGCTTTCTATGCTTATAAATCTTTCTATTTTTAATCACTTTAAAGGGACAACAAATATATTATTTAATATATGGAAAATAATTATTTTGTATAGTGAGTGTAAGTGTTGTAGTATGCCGCGGATGGGATTACTTGGATAAACGCAAAGCGTTTTCCAAGTTCCCGGAAATCCGCAGATTTCCGCGATGACTCCGGAAATGCGACACATTTCCGAGTTCCCGAGAATCTATGATTCTCGCGAAACCCGAAAGGGTTCAAATCCTTGCACGTAAAGTGCAAGGGCTGCGCCCTAGAAACTATGCCGCGGACGGGATTTGAACCCGTGTCTCAGCCGCGAGAGGGCCGAATACTTGACCGGACTATACTACCGCGGCGCATCTATCAGGGAGAATTTGTCTTTTTTAAAAAGGTATCTAAAAAAAGAAAAATAAAAAATTCATCTTGCTTTTTCTATTTCGTAGATTGCTTTCAAGGCAACCACTAGACCGGCTGCTGCAACGAATGCTGCGAAAGCGTGGAGTATGCTTTTTATTGGGTCTCCTAGGCCTGTTCCGATTGAGACTCCTGCTGTTACCATCACTAATGCTGCTAACAGGAAGGTTTGTGTCTCTTTCGCTGTTATATTCATCAGTCCTACGATGACTCCTAGTGCTACTAGGATCCATGTTGCGTAGGGTATGTCTGTCCACGCAAGCACTACCGAAATTAAAACTCCGATGTAGAACGCTATTTTCCCTAAATCCATTATTTTCACCTCTTTTAGCACTGATTTTGTTGTTTTTATTTAAAAAATTTACGCCGCCGCCCGGATTTGAACCGGGATATCCTTTCGGAAACAGCCTTTCCAGGGCTGCGCAGTACCAGGTTGTGCCACGGCGGCTTGAATGATTTACTTTCAGGGAATCTTTATAAAGTTTTGTTCCTGTTTTAACTTTATGGACATTCCTATTACTGACAGGCGTAAGGAGATTGGGGATATGTTTAGGAAGAATAATTTTGTTGGTCTTTCTAAGTTTGGTATTGAGATGATTGGTGGTGCTGAGGATTTTGATTGTGCTAATTATGTTGCTTACAGGCTTATTGGCAAGGCGCCTCCGTTTATTGTTGATGTTTTGAAGCGGATTCCTAAGTCTGATGAGCCTCAGCAGGGTCTTGTTTTTTATGGAAATGGCCATGGCAGGGGTTTTGTTCCTTTGCATTATGGTATTTTCAAGGATGGTCTGGTTGAGTCTAAGTGGGACAAGGGCCCTGTTTTTAAGCATAAACTAGAAGATGTTCCTGACCATTATGGTAGTGTTGCGATGTTCCGTTCTTTGGATGAGGATTTGTATCTTTCTCTTCAGGAAGCTATTCATGGTGTTAGGTAGTGGCGGTGGGGAGATTTGAACACCCGACCCCCGGCTTATGAAACCGGTGCTCTAACCAAGCTGAGCTACACCGCCGTT
>JAHWHB010000008.1 GCA_019323575.1 Candidatus Woesearchaeota archaeon | reverse complement strand
ATTGAGGTGATAAAATGAAAAAAATACTTTCTATCATAACAACCATGCTAATAATGCTAAGCATAATACCAGCAGTAGCACCACACGGAATAATAGTAGACCAAACAGACAAAACAGCAGCACTAGTAGGAGATGTTTTCTCAAATTCCTTTGAAGACATATACGTACAATATCTGGGAGACGTAAATGCAAGACTGCATTGGATATACTACAATGCAAGCTGCATAGAAGAAGCAAACGACATAGAACAAGTAACCCCCTATGAAATAGTCAAAATCCCAGAACAGTCAGGCGACCTCAAACTAGTAGTATTAGTAGAGAACACTGCGGGAACTGAGCTAATAAATCAACCGGTGGCAGGAACAATATATTACAGCACAATAACAGGAGACAGAAGAGCAGTCAAAAACATACCCGCGCTAACAGCAGTCACAGAGACAAAAGGAGCCGTAATAAGCAACATAACATCTCCATCAGGATATTTTGTAGCAGACGGAGTAAACTACAACGTGTTCCCACAAAACTTCATAAGCATGCCATTCCTAACAAACATCAGCGGAACAGGCAACACAAACGTAAACAACAGCCTGGCAATAAATGATTTCGGAGGAACTACAACACTAAACCTACAAACATTCAACGATGAAGAAAACATAGGGTCAAGAACACTATCACCGGGCTGCACAGGCCTTCTAAACATTTCAATACAAGGATTCAACTACGAAGACATAGGAGGAGCAGGAATAGCACAAAAAATACCATACACAGAAGCAGGAGCAGGAGTACTACGCTCAATAATGGCAACAGGAAAACTGCTAGTAGAATCAACATTCAACCTAGGAACACCAAACGGAGCGCCAGAAGCAATATCAAACGTGTTCATGTTCGGCAACGGAGAATCAACAAACCTATCATTCATACCACTAGGACTATTCACAGACAAAAACGAAAACTATCAAAACCCATTATTGGGAAGCGCACTAGCAAGCGTAGGAGTGCAAAAACCAATAGTAGATGAAACAGCATACAACATAGAAACAATATTCGCAATATTCAACAACGGAACCTCAACAAGAACACTAAGCGTCAGATTTGACTACATAATAGACGACCCTGCAATATTCAACGAGTGCACACACAACGACCTAAAAGTAACCCTAACACCAAACGACGTAGCATACTTCAGAGTGAGCCAGTTCACAGACGTGCACTTAACCGCCTTAGACCCTCCAATATACGGAGTGCTAACAGTATGGGACCCGAATTCACAAGAAGCACTCGCAGGATTCAGATGGGATGCTATAATGGAAAGCGTGCCAATATCAGAACGACAACCAGGCCAAACCGATGACATCAACAAAACAGTAACCCAAGAAGCAATGCTCTCACTAAGCTCAACAGTAGAAAACGGAGTATCAACCTTTGAATCAGCAGAACACGCAACAACATACATACCGTCAGTAGCTCTGCTTGACACAGACGACTTCGAACTAATATTTGTAAACTGGGACGGACTAGACGACCCAACAGCACTAGACCAGGTACTAGATTTCCAAGTAACAGACGACCAAGAAAACATGAAATCAATAAGAATCCCAACAACAGAATGCATCACAATATTAGACAAACAAAGCTTCCCCGGACTATCAGACGGAGCATTATTTGGAACAAGCCCGCAAGCAATCAGCTACACAGGAAGAATCGACCAGGCAAACAGAGGAATAGCAGCATTCCTCTACTATAACTCACAAGGATTTGACGACTTTGATTACGCGGAAGCACAAACCCTAGCATTCACCAACACACACCACGACGGAGAAATATTCACAGAAATACAAATCCAGCCCGGCTCAGTGCCAGGGCCAGGAGGTACGTTCAACGTGCAAGTAGGAATAACACCATCAGTAGCACTAACAAACGAAACAGTAACAGCAAGCTGGTACGCAGCACAAGCAGGAACAGACCCAGACAGCAAAGTAAGAGGGCCATTAAACTGCGAAGAAGACGTAGTAATAACAACAACAGCAGGAAAAGCATTCTCAATAACAATAGACGGATGCGCAGCAGACCCGCTCAGCATAGACTCCTTCCTAAGAGTCAGAAGCGCCAGCTTGGGTGATGTTGAGCTCTTTGTGCCAAAAACAACATAAGGAGGGCTGAATGAAAACAGTCCTTTCATTTTTTGTTTTCCTTTTAATTCTCGTCAGCGCAAGCGCTGTAATAGACGTGCAAATAAACAATCAAAAATTCCCAAACTCAATAACAAACGTACATCCTTATAATAACCAAAACATATTCACAATATCACAAGGAACACCGCAAGGATTCACAGCACCGCCAACAAGCACAAAAGGGGCAATAACATTCAAAAGAGACAACGATGCACCAACAACAGCAGAATACTACTTCTTCAACACACAAGCACCAGGAAGCATACCGCAAACACCAACAGGAGGGGCAATAATATACAACATAGAAGAAACAGGAAACACACCATTAATCGCAATAGTCATACTAATCTCAATAGCATCACTATTCCTAATACTCAGAGGAGCATCAACACCACAAACAAAAATAACATTCGTAGCAGTAACACTAATAGTGCTAGCATTCGCAGGAATGAAACTATCACAACCAACAGGATACACAGTACAAGAATACCAACCGCAAGAAATAACACCATCGCAGTACGTAGTAAACGCGTTCACTTTAACCTGGACAAAAGGAGGACCAATAACATTCCTGCCAGAAGGACAACCACCAACAAGCTACCAGTGCTCAGACGGAATCAACAACGACTTTGAAGATGGACTAATAGACTGCGCAGACCCCGGATGCCACTCAGACGGAAACGTAGCAAACGCAGCAAGCTGCGTGCCAACAGACAACCTAGAACAAGACATGCTAGAATACGACCACGCGCCTGTAGTAGACAACCAAATAGATGTATACGATGTAGTCAACTGGATAGAATACTACAACGGACTAAGAACAAACCTAGTACACTGCACAAGCGCGACCTGCACAAACCAAATAGGAACAGCAAACTGCGTAGGAAGCGTAGACCCCAACAAAGACAGCCTAATAAACACAGCAGACATGACCTACCTCCAAAGCGCAGAGCTAAACAACACTGACAGCAGGACAATACCCACAATAGTAAACTCAATATGCAAAAACCCATCATGAAAAAAATAAACCTGATACTAACACTGATGATGATTTTACCTACAGTAAGCGCTGCAATAACATTCACAATAACACCAGAAACACAAACCGTAAACCCAGGAAACATAATAAACCTAAACCTAAACGTAAACAACGACCAAGCATTCTGGGGATTCAGCATGAAAATAGATGAAACACCCGTAAGTCCAATAGACTACAACACAGGAACACCAAGCGCAAGACTAACAGGAAGCTTCAACGGAATCACAGAAAACACACCTGACAGAATAACGCCATACGCAATATTCGCAGGAAACACAGAAGGAATAACACCAGGAACAGGAGCAATATTCACACTCACATACACAATCCCAACAGAAACACCACCAGGAACGTACAGTTTAACACCATCAGAACTTGCGGTAAGCGACCAAAACGGAAACCCAATAACAGGAGCAACAATAACCGGAGCAAGCATAACAGTACAAGAAACAACAGGACCGGTTGTAGGATACACATTGCCAGAACTAACAGGAGGGCTAGAGGAAACAAAAGAAGTAACAGTATGCCTAAGCAACACTGAACCAGAAACAGTAACAGGAGCAGAACTAACAATAACACACAATGAAGACATAGCAAAAGTAACAAAAGTAGAACTCCTACAAGGAACAGGAACAAGCACAATAGAAGAAGGAAGCACACAAATCACAATCACAGGACTAAACGTACAAAACGCAGACTGCAGCGCGCAAACAGGAGCAAACATAGCAAAAATACACTATTACCTAAGAGCCCTAGGAACAACACCACTAAACGTGCAAAGCGCAACAGCAACACCATACAGCCCGCAACAATTCCAAAACAACAACGGACTATTACAGGTACAAGCAACAACAATAGTGAAAAGCTGCGAGCCAACACAAGGAATCATAACAGCAGGACAGCCTGTGACAATAAGATACAAAGTATCAAACCCAAGCAGCCCGCCAAACATAGGAGGAGTAGATGAACAAGACACCTACGACCCAACAGAATTTTCAGCAACACTACCTCCAACAAACCTCAGAGCAGGAAGCTCACTATCATATTCAACACCTGTTCCAAACATAATCAGAACAGTACACACAAGCGCAACACAACCATTCTTAAACGGACCGGGAACATTCACAATATACACAATAACATACACGCACATAGGCGGAGGACTTGGAGTGCACAGCTTCGGAATACAACCACCACCGCCACCAGCATTAGAAGTAAGCGATGAAAACCACAACGACCTAACAACAACAAACATAGGATGTAATGTAACAGTAATATCAACATGCACAAACAATTCAGACTGCGACGACGGAAACTGGTGCAACGGACAAGAAACATGCGACCCGACAGGAGTGTGCCAGCCAGGAACACCGCCAAACTGCGACGATGGAAACCCATGCACAAACGATTACTGCGAATCAAACGCGTGCCACCATGACCCAATACCCGGCTGTGGAACAACAGGAGGGGGCGGAGGAGGCGGAGGCAGCGCAACAAGAATGAACTACTTCACAGGATGCACTG
Organism: Candidatus Woesearchaeota archaeon; assembly: GCA_019323575.1. Classification (GTDB taxonomy): domain Archaea; phylum Nanobdellota; class Nanobdellia; order Woesearchaeales; family ARS49; genus CABMGU01. Next base: position 7,943 of record JAHWHB010000008.1, on the reverse strand, counting down.
ACTGCACTGCAGAAGGATATGAAGGATGGGAGTGCTGCGGAGCAGAAATGTCACAAATAAGAGAGTTCTGCGAAAGACCAGAAGCATACGGACTATACTGCAAACCAAAAGAACCGCAAAAAATAACACCGCCAGTTGCACCATTGCAACCACAACCACCAAGACCAACACAACCAGAACAACCAGCAGAAACATACGAGACAGAACCAGTGCAAGAAATACCTGAAGCAGTAACAATACCAGAACCAACACCAGAACCAGAAGGCGGACTACTGCCTTGGCTGCTAGCATTACTAGTCATACTCATAATAGGAGGAGCGCTGGGCGCGTACACAATATTCAGAAGAAAAGAAGAACCAGAAATGCCAGTACAAACAGCACCGCCAATACAAAGACCAATGCCAGTAGCTCCAGAACTCAAACCACTACAACCAATAGAAAAACCAAAAACAGAACCGCCAAAACCAATAACACCAATAATCAAAAAACAAAAATACGACGCCTACGAAGCATCAATAAGAAGAAGACTGGCAAAAAGAATGAAAGCAAAAAGAGCTAGAAAATAATTCTTAAGACCAAACAGAAGGCTTAGCAGGAGCAGGAACATTAGCAGTCTGAACTATCGGAACGCCAACATAAGAATCACCAACTTTGCACATGCTCATCAAAGTACCATACTCATTAGTATACACGCGCCAAGGATACAAAGGAACAGCACCAGCATACATACAAGCCTCATCGGGCTGAAGCTGAACCTTTTGAGAACCAACATGCCACCTGCCAATATTGCTGCCGGTCGTGTAAAGACCAGTAGCACTATCGCGGAAATGCAAAGTAGTACCGGCAATAGCAAAAATAGCTATAAAACCCAAAAATGCCAAAGCAATCTTCTGCACCATCTTTTTTCAAACACATAAATGACAACAAGATTATATAAACCTTACGCCCCCGAGGAGACTCGAACTCCTGACCTACTGATTTCTCCCAAAGCCTTCGCCTTTGTTAGACCCTCATGCGAAGCCCGAGGTAACAGTCAGTCGCTCTACCAGCTGAGCTACGGGGGCACATAGAGGAGAATTAATCGATTGTTTTTTAAAGGTTGCGGATACCAATAACCCATGCTCGAAAACTATGATTTAGAACTGGAAAAGGTAGAAGAACGCATAAAAAAACAAAAAGCAAAAACAGTATGCATACAACTACCCGACGGGCTAAAACCACACGCACAACAGATAGCAGACGAACTGCAAAAAAGAACAAAAGCCACAATAATCATCTGGCTGGGAAGCTGCTGGGGAGCATGCGACGTACCACTAGAAGTCAACAGACTAGGAGTTGACTTACTAGTACAATGGGGGCACTCAGAATGGGGACACTAGCAACAATAATGCCAGTGCTAGGACTAATGGCCGGACAAATACTAGGCTGGCTGGCAAAAACAGAAATAAAACCAGGAAAAAAATACTTCAGAATACTACAACACGCATTACTGGCAATAATAATCGGAGCATTATTCTGGAACGTGAAAACAATAGCAATAATCTCAGCAATAGTCCTATTTATTGTGCTAAAGATAACAGAATTCAAACACCCAATAGGATTGACAGCACTACTAGCAATACCAGTAATAATCAACCCAATAACACAAATACCAGTATTCCTGTACTACATACCAACAGGAACACTAAACACAAAAAGCAAAACAATAGCAGCAGGAATAGTATACCTGATAATCATAGCAGGCTACCACTTGTTCTTCTGAATATTAAGATAAAAGCCCAGATGATTAACCAAAATATGACCAACAGCGCTAACAACAACAACCAAAACAGCATAAAACCAGCCAGGAAAGAAAACAAAACTACCAAAAAGCAAAGCACCAACAGTAAAATCAATCTGGTCAAAAGGAATCCAAGACCTGCCAGGCTTAATATCAACACGACGCTTGAAAAAAGACTTAACAGCATCGCCAACTAATGCGCCAATGCCAATCAAAAAAGACCAGTATACAGCTGAGAATTCAAACGGCCAATAAATCCTTGACAAAACAAAACCAGCAAGAACAGCAACAACAACACCAGACAAAAAGCCACCCCAAGTCTTATTAGCACCTAAAAGACGCTTTTTACCAAAAGACAGACCAAAATCCATAGAAACACGAGGGAAAAACCTGCCGAGCAAAGCAGGAGACATATTAGCAAGATAAGCAGGAATCATAATGTAAAATGCAAGCGCTACGTTCATTTTTATCACCTATGGAATATTCTTAATGAAATTCTTATTTTTAACAAAAAATTCAACAAGAGCATAATAAGCAACAAACAAAGTGGCTAATAACAAGACAAGAACAATAGATTTAGAATGCTGTAAAATATTAAACAGATTAAAATTAAGATTCTTCATCAAATTTAAAACAAGCGCGACAAAAACAGTTATCATTTGAAGTGCAGCCTTCAATTTGCCACTTTTCTCTGAAGCAAGAATAAGATCCTTTGATTTTGCAACCAAACGGACCTCGTGAACAACAAACTCCCTTGCAAGGTTCAACAAAACCGCCCATAAAGGAAAAATACCAAGAGCCAACAGCGTGACCCAGAGAAGATTAACAAGCAATTTGTCAGACAACTGATCCCAATAACTCCCAAACTTACTGACTTTACCATATCTACGCGCAATCTTACCGTCAATAAAATCAAGAATGATAGATAAGGCAAGAAGAAAAATTGCAATAGCATTTGACAAAGCAGTATTAAAAAATGTACAGATAACAATAATAGGAAGATAAGCAATCCTTACAACAACAAGGAAATTTGGCAGGTTCATTCAAACTCCAGCAAAAACTTCTTACGATTAACCATGTAAGCTTCAAAAGCAGACTCCAAATCAACAACAGAAGCCAGCTTCATTTTTTCAGCAGTCAATGGCATTAACAGTTTTTGAACAACAGGATTCTTAAAAGCTTTTAAAACCTTCGAATAAGAGGAGGCGGGACTCCTGCTGAAACCTCTCAAAGTAATAGATTTACTAAGCACATCCCTTGTGTTAATAGGAACGCGCTCCTCGCTAACTCCAAGCAAAATAATCCTTCCAAAAGGAGAAAGCAAATCAATAGCTTTATTGATAATATCTTCTGCAGCGGTCATTCCAACACAATCAAAAACAATAGTGACTTTTTCTTTCAAATGAAGGTCTTCATCGAACAATCCTGTCGAAGCAAAAGAACTAAAACGAGAAAGCTTTTCCTTTGATTTTCCAACAACAAACAATTTCTCCTTAGGAACTTTAAACTCTTTTGATGCAAGAACAGCAAGAACAAAAGCCAGATAACCATCACCAAAAACCAAAACAACATCATTTTTCTGCAAAGAGCACTCAAGAGCATTATACGCAACAGACGCCAATTCACAAGAGATAGCAATTTCATCAGGAACATCATCAGGAATAGGAACAACACATTCCTCAGGCAAAATCAGATAAGACCGCAGAAAACCAGGCATGTTGCTCGACATAAACTTAGACTTCCTGCAATACTGCTCGCCAAAACCATCTTTTTTGCAAAAAACGCAGTCAGGACTTCCGCCATGCAAATAACAGGGCTGAGAAGGAACAAAAACAACCCGCTGGCCTTTTTTCAAAGACGCACCAGGTCCTGGTTTTTCAACAACACCAATAGCCTCATGAATCAAGGTCATAGGATATTTCTTCAAGAACTCCTTTCTGTTGCGGATTCCATAAAAAAACCTGAATCCAAACAAGGCATAAGGAAATTTTGGCCTCAAACCAAAATAATACTTGGCATCAGCATCGCAAACCTGCAAAAACCTTGTTTTAACTAGGTATTCTCCTTTTTTGGGAGCAGGAACATCCACGATTTTCTTCTCTATTTTTTTTGGAGAAACCACTGCGTATTCCACACTTTCCATAAAGGCACAACAAAAGCCAAGATTTAAAAAACTTACTTTATTTAAAACTAAAATGTTATTGTATATTTTGCTAGGAATCATAATACTTCTAATTGCCTATTACCTTTACTTCAACAGAGACCCTGAAAGAAAAATACCAAAAACAGGAATAGTCGCACCAGCAGACGGCAAAGTGCTGGAAGTAACCACAGTAGACAAAAAAGCAGAATTCAAAAAAGGAATAGGATACACAAGCTTCACAACAGACATGAAACTGCCGGCAACAATGATAAGAATATTCCTAAACCCATTTGATGTACACGTGCAAAGAGCGCCAATAGAAGGAACAATACAAAAAGTAAAACATTACTTAGGAAAACACGCAATGGCATTCAAGCCAACAGCATGGCAGAACGAAAGAGCAGAAATAACAATAAAAAGCCAGAAAGGACCAGTTAAAGTAGTTCTTATTGCAGGCATACTGGCAAGAAGAATAAGAACATTTGTCAAAAAAGGCCAAAAGATTCAAAAAGGACAAAGAATAGGAAAGATATTATTAGGCTCGCAGGTATGCGTGCTACTACCAAAATGCAAAACAAAAACAAAAAGAGGAGAAAAAGTACAAGCAGGGACGAGCATCATCGCCTAGTGATGCGCGAAGAAATCAAACTAGGAAACCTGTTCACCCTGCTAAACCTAGCAAGCGGTTTCGGATGCATACTCGCAAGCATAACAGAAAACTTCAGACTAGCTATGGTGCTGCTTGTAATATCTTTAATCTGCGATCTCTTCGACGGCAGAATGGCAAGAAGAGCAGGCAAAGCAACAGCATTCGGAACAGAAGTAGACTCACTATCAGACATGATAAGCTTTGGACTAGCGCCGGCAATATTCGGATTCATGCACCTATCAACAAAAATAGCTGTAGTAGCATATCTGATAAACATAAGCGCGGCAGCATTCAGACTGGCAAGATACAACGTACTGCACAAACTCCACTATTTCATAGGAATGCCAATAACATGGAACGCAGTAATAATACTAATCCTAGCAGTACTAAAAATACCATATGTGTATTGGCCTGCGGCATACATATTCTCAGCAGTACTAATGGCAAGCCCATTCAAAATAAAGAAAGTGTAATCTATCTGCAAACAACAACCAAAGACAGAGCAGAAGGCCAAACATACCTTTTCGTAAAAAAAGGCGGAAGCATGTTGACATACATTTTGTCACGAATCCTCATGCCTTCTTTTTCAAGCAAAACATTCAACTCCTTCAGCTTAAGCACCCTCAAATGAGGATTAGTATATTTCTTGTTCTGCAAAGAGCAAAGGAATATATGAGGAATATTGCAGTCTCCCCTAATCCTTTCCTGAGGAACAGAAATAATCAATTTTCCCTTAGGAGCAAGAAGGCCTTTCAAAAAAGAAAGAGTCTCATCACAATCAGGAACGTGCTCCAAAACATTACTAACAATAATCACATCAAAAAAACCCTTCATCCCTGCAGCTTTCTTAAGCGAGATAAAATTAACATCAGGATATTTTTTTCTTCCATAATCTAGAGCATACTTGTTAATATCAGTGCCAAAAACCGCTGCACCAGTATGCTTCCTAAATTCTGAAGTAGCAAGACCAGAATTACAACCAAAATCAAGAATTTTTTTTGGCTTGATTTTTTTCAGAAAAGCAATAATAGCAGAACGCTCGTGCCTCTTAAAATAAGAATGCCTTCCAACCCAGTCAACAAGACGGGAATAAAAGTTATCATAGATTCTTGTCATTGTTCATCAACATCATGATTACCGCGCCTGCAGCAGCACCAAACAAGTCTGCAACAAGATCAGCAGCGTTATTAGCATAATCACCAACACCCGGCGAACCTAAAAACATAACACCAACAAACTCCATGATCTCAACAACAGCCCCAAAACCAAGAGCTGCAAGAACTACAAAAAAGAAAAACAAAGCCCTTTTCTTATGCCTCCACTTCTTAACATCGACAAACAGACTAACAGTCAAAAAAGAAAAAACAAGGCCAAGCACAAAATGATGAATCTTGTCAAAAGGCAAAAACTTAAACACCATATCATACAAACGAGTGTTTCCAATAACAACTAGACCGCCGCTTAAATGCATAATGAAAAGCACAGAAAAACCAATCAAAACAGGAATGCCAAGATGCAATCTGCGCTGGGTGCAAACAATAAAAACCAACATGATAAAGAACAAAATGTTATAATAAATAAACTCAATATTCTTAGCCTGCCAAAAAATAACAGTAGAGACAATAAGAACAACAGTCATCAATAACGCAACAATTGAAACAAAATTTGTCTTCATCAAAAAGCCAAATGACATGAAATATTTAAAAGCTTTTGCATCACATAAAAAGCCAAAAGCCCGAAAAAACAGAACGAAACCTTTAAATATACTCTGCCCAACAAAACTCGTAAAGAGGTGAAGAATGCTAACACTGTACGAGTGGATATACGGAATATCAGCACTTACAGCTGTATTTCTAAGCATCATCTCAGGAATAATAGCGCTCAGCATGCTTAAAGAGGCAAAACAAAGAAAATACCTCGCAGCATGGAGACCATTAATCATAGCATTAGTATTATTCGCAATGGAAGAAATAGTAGGAGCGTTAAAGATATTCGGAATATGGGACGTTCCATGGCTAAGACACGTAATACCAAGCCTAATACTGGTATTCTTCATCTGGGCATTAATAATCCAAATAAACATAACAAGAGGTTATAAAGAATGAGCCTAGCAGCAAGCCTGGCAGAAGCAGCACCAATATACAACCTAGGATTTGTAGTAATCGTACTCATATTATTCTACAAACTATTCAGCATACCAGTGAAAGACAGAAGAATATACCTCCTGCCGTGGAAAATAATATTATTCGCAGTAATAGTATTCATAATAGAAGAAGCAATAACCGTACTAAGAATGGCAGGAATACTAAACATACCAATACACATCTACGGATTCTTTGAACTGCTAATAGTATGCACATTCATATACATGCTATTACTACAAAAACAGCACATAAAAAAAGTAAAAAGATAAAATTATTTCTCGTAAAATGTCAAAACCTTAGAAACAACACTATGCCCATCACTGGCAGTCACAGTCACCTGACCCTCTCCCATAACAACCAAAACATCACCGTAAACACCAGCACTAACACCCTCTCCAGGAGAGACGCTGAAAGACAAAGGGTCACCATCAGGATCAAAAAAAGATTCGGCTAGATTCAAACTAAAAGAGGAACCAACAGCAAACTCAGAGGAAGGATTATCCCACTGCGGAGGCAGATTAACACTAAAAGCACCAGTCGGCGTCATAGAAGCAAAAGTAGCAAAAACGCCAAGCGCCAAACCAAGCAAAACAACATACCACAATTCCTTCATAAAGTCACCTCTTTACAGGCAAACGCCTGACATAACCACACTCAAGACAGCTCATAACAAGCCTTTTATCCCGAGTACGAATACGGCAATTTTTGCCAGGAACAAAAAAAGCATTACAACCCCTGCAAAAACGCCTCTTCCAAGGCAAAGGAATCCTCACCTTGAACTTTGACGAAAGCTTCCTTGCAAGAGCGACATTTTTCTTAGCTGTTCTTGGGCTAGAGGCGGCCTGCTCAAACAAGGCAACAATCTTAGCCCTAGCCGATGCTTTCTGTTCCTTCACATCACTACTGCAGAGAATAAAACTATATAAACATTTGGTTAAAGACAAATACCATGGAGTGGTTTAAACGGCTTTTCTACCAAAAAAAGACATTAGAAGAGGTAAAAAACTGGCTGCAGGAAGAACTAGAGAAACACGAAAAACAACAGCAAGACACAATAAAAGCAGCAGAACAAGAAATGCCAGACTTATTAATAAGTGCAAAAGAAGAGACAGAAAACCTGGAAAAAGCAGAACTAAGAAACCCAAACGTGCCAGAAAGAGCCAAACACTACATGCAAGGCAACAGAGAACAATTCATAAAACTAACAAACAAATTCCTTGAAAACCT
>JAHWHB010000041.1 GCA_019323575.1 Candidatus Woesearchaeota archaeon | reverse complement strand
TCTTATTGCTGTGAGCATGCCTGGCATTGCTATTGGTATGCCTGATTGTTGTATTAGTTCTATCTGCCTGTCGATTGCTTTTTTGTTGTCGCTGTCAAACCCGTAGATGAATCCTCCGAATACTTCTACTCCTGCCTGTTGTATTGTTCTGACTTTTTTGATTGTTGCCTGGATTAGTTTTTGTGTGAGGTTTTCTTCCTGCGCGTCGCTTAAATGCAGCATTTCTTCCCTTGTGAGCCCTTCTTCTTTCATTATGGTTTTGAGGTTGACCCATTTGTCGCATTCTACTAGGCTTCTTATGTTGGGCGTCTCAAATCCTACGAACCCGTAGTTTCCTCCTGCCTGTACGAATGCAGCCAGTAGCTCCGGCTGGTCTGCGAAGCTGATTGAGAGTTCTGTGCCGAAGGAGAATGGGTGGTCGTGCTGTTTCTGCCATTCTGCTATTGCGTTGAATCTTTCGATTGCTGCTTTTTTGTTTGCTATTGTGTTGTCGTCTGCTATGAATATTGTTCCTCTCCATCCCAGCTCGTATAGTTGTGTTAGTTCTGCGAGTGTTGTTTCTATGGGCTTGTATCTTGTTTTGTTTCCGAAGAGTATTCTTACGTTGCAGAATTCGCATTTGTTTGGGCAGCCTCTTGAGAGCTGTATTATCATTGACTGGTATGCGTTCATTTCTACTAGGTCGTATCTTGCTGGCGGTGTTGTGAGTTTTGGTTTTGGCGCGAGTTCTATGTTTCCTTCTGTAAAATAATTCAGTAGTTGTTTGAGTTGTTGTTCTGTTGCTGGTCTGGCGTATGCTTTTTGGATTCTGCCCTGCTCTAAGTCAGATAATAATGCGGGTATTGTTTGTTCTCCTTCGTTTAGCACGAAAATGACGTCTTTTTTTATTTTGTCATAGTATTCTGTTGGGTATGGTCCGCCGAGCACTGTTGGTTTTCCTTCTGTTCTTTCAATGACGTCATCGAGTGTTTTTGCTTGTACTACCATTGATGATGCGAATACAACGTCGCTTTGCTGGATTTGTTCTTGTCTTAATGGGCTGACGTTCATGTCTGCTAGCTGGAAATGGTAGTTTTCAGGGAATAGTCCGGGTAGTGTTATTAGTCCGAGCGGTGGTATGGCTGCTTTTTTGCCTACAAAGCTTAGTGCGTGCTCGTATCCCCAGTATGTTCCTGAAGGTATTTTTGGATACACCAGAAGTACGTTTATTTGTTCTTTGTTCTTTGCTTTGTGCAGCAAACCTGCATATTTGTTCATATCGACCTGCCAAAAAAGTGTATTATATATGGTTTTCTAGGAGTTTTATTGTGTTGTCAAACTTTTTAAGAGGTTGTGGGCTGGGAAGGGTTCTAGAACCTAAATACTACTGTTTAGTAATAAAAAGCTTTTTATAGGCTTGTTTTTTAATGTGTTATTATGAGATGGCGTGATTATCTTTCGGCTTTTTTTTGGACAGGCGGCATAGGTGTCTTTGCTGCTTCCTTGGCTTTTGGTTACTGGACAAACAAAAAAACGCACAGGGACATGGATAGCGTTTTAAATCATTATACGGCGATTAGTCAAGAACAGGAACAGCTTCTGGAAGAAAAGGAGCTGGTTAGGCGTAATTTAGAAGAGAAAGCAAAAAAACAAGAGGCAGAACTTCTTGCTGTTCAAAACAAAAAAAAGTTGATTGACAGATTGGAATCTTATGACTCCTTGATTGGAGTTTTTTATTCTCTTGACGATGCTATTGAAGCCATGGAAGATCATAAGCCTGCGGATGAACTGTTTGATAATTTCCCGCTGGAGCTTCCCGGAGCGAAAAGAGTCAGGAAGCATTATGCGCCTGGTTCAGCTTATTGCTTGGTTCACATAAGACAGTTGCATCTTGCTCCAGTTGATATTGATACTCCTGAACTAAGGAATTTAATCACATCTGTTCATAAAGACATTTATCAGATACTTTGTTATTTGACTGAGAGGAATAATGTTTGTGAAATTCATTCAGAGGGGATTTCAGAAAAAAATCTTGAAGAGGCTCAGAGGGCATATATGGTTTTTATGGAGCATTATGAAATGCTGAAGAAATATGAGGTTCATATCGGCAGAGTCAAGGAATTATTAGGCAAAAATCCTGATAATGAGGAGATTCAGGCGTATTTGAAAAAAATTCAAGCTGAGTATGAACTGCAGGCGCAGACTTTTGGCGAGAGTCCTTCTTTGCTTGAAAACCACGCTGTTTTTAGGCTTTACCGGGAAAAAAAGATTAAAATCAAACCGTCCGAAAATGATGCGATAAGTGATGATGCGTTTTTTTTGAATCGTCTTTTTTACGAAGGGAAAATTTCCAGAAGAACTAAAGAAAGAATTGTTAATGAAGAAAGGGAAGATGCTGCTCTTGAAATTATCTCTCAAGATGATAGTGTGATGCCGGTTATTGTTTATGGAGGCGGTCATGATTGGACGAATAATATCCGCGCGTGGAATAGTGAAAATCCTGATAAGAGATTCTCTTTGATTGTTGTAACGCCGGAATCTTATAAAGAGTGAGATTTTTTTTCTGGCTTCAAGAAGTTGTGGGCGAAGGCAGGAATGAATTGTGGGGTTTTTAATTAAGTTATTAAAAAATTATTTTATGTGCTTTGAATTGATGTCTTTTACTTGTCGTATTGTTTTTTTGTTTTATAAATGTGGTCCATGTTTGAGTATCCTGCAACTCTTGCCTCTATTTTTATAAGTTCAAATGCTTTCCTTGCGCGTATCATTTCTTTTAGTCTTGTTTCGTTCTCCAGGATGTCTGCGATTTCTTTCGCTCTTGATTCGTCAGTTCCTGTTATTATCACGGTTGTTTCATTCGCATCTGTTTCCTGTGGGTTGAACCCTTTTGGAATTGTTAGATAATCTCTTTTTTTTGCCACAAAAAATTTTGTTTCGCCCTCAATCACTGCTTTTGTGACTTCATAACTGAGTCCATGCAACGGTCTTTTTTCACTTGGCAGGACCGTTACGCTTTGTGTTTTGTATACTGTTTCTGCTTTCATTTTTATTCGCCTCGGATATCTTCTGTCATTTTCTCTTTCCTGCTCTTTTTCATTAATTAATAAAAAATTAATTTGGTAGGTATTTCAATTTCTCAAACATTTTTGCTGCGTAGTCGAGTGTTGCCTGGATTTTTGCGTTTTCTGCGGCTTTTTCTTTTTCTTGTTCTTGTCTTATTTTATCTTCTATGTGTCTGCCGTGCGTAATCACCAGATCGGCTAGCTTTTTGTACATGTCGTGTAGTGTGGCCTTGTTTCTGATTTCGACTGCTCTATGGCCATTTTTGTCGTCAACAATTCCTCGCAATTCATCGTTGTACCCTAAAATGTGCACTGTTGAGTTTTTGTCTTCTATTTTTAGTATTACAGCGGCGGTTCTGATATGTTCTGATGGTTTTTTTGTTTCTTCACTGTTGTTAATTGTGCCTTGTGCATATGTTGCGGTTGCCTTTCCTTCACTGACCGGAATAATGCACTCTTTTGATTCTAAAACTGTGTAGTTAAAATTGAAATTTGAGTTTATGTGCAGTTCTGCTATTTTGCCGTCTGCCGGTTTTATCGCAGGGGTTCTTCCGTGTTTTTGAATGATATCTGTTAGCTGTTTCATTTTCTTTCCTCCACCACTAGATGTAACTAAATAGTAGTAAACAACCGTATAACTATGTTTCGCTTATGAAACATATGCTAACTATGTTTTTAGAAAGTTTTAAATAATCGAATTCAATCTTATAGTCTATGAAGAGAAAAATCATTCAGCAGAGAGGTTCTTTTACGATTACTTTGCCTAAGGATTGGGTTAAGAGGTTCCGGCTTAAGGGCGGTGATGAGATTGATTTGTCTGTTGTTGATTTTAATCTTTTAATCAAGGCGCCGGGTATTAAGGAGTTTAGGGAGACTGAGATAGAGATTACGGAGAAGACCAAGCCTGCTTTGTTTAAGACTTTGCTTGCGCATATTTATCGAAAAGGGTATGATAAGATAAGGATTAATATTTATTCTGATGCTTTGATTCCTGAAATTGAGGGGATTGTTGATAAGTTTTTCTTGGGTTTTGCTGTTGTTGAAAAGAGGAAGAAGTATTGTGTGATTGAGAATATTGCTGAGCCTACTGAGGAGAAGTATGATGTTTTGATAAGGAGGTCTTTTTTGCTGATTAAAGAAATGGCTGCGGTGATTTATGAAGATCTTCAGTCTGGGAATTATCCAAATCTGTTCAAAATTGAGGGTTATTCTAATAATCTTGACAAGTTTGTGTTTTTCTGCAGGAGGGTTATTTCAAAGGGTATGTTCACTAGAGGTGATTCTCAGTTGTATTGGCAGATGCTTACATTTTTGATGCATATTGGCAGAAGTTATTTGGCTCTTTATGTTTATCTTTCAAAGCAGAGAAAGTTTTCAGTTTCCAGACAGACGCTTGACTTGTTTAATAAAAAAATTCAGTTTTTCCAGTTGTTTTATGATGCCTATCATCAGAAGAGTGTTGAACTTATAACTGAGATGGTTTCTCGCAAGGATGATTTGTTGTATGGTAAGGGGTATAAGGTATTGGAAAATACTAATGGGCCTGAGGCTGTTGTTGCATATCATATCAGGGAGATTATCAGGTTGACATTCACTTGTTCCAGCCCTGTTTTGGCGATGATAGTTTGAACTGCTCTGCTTGATGTTGTATTAAATTCAAGCAGCTATTCCCAGTGCTTTTAGTGGTTTTCCTGTGATTATTTGTGCTGCTCTTGGTGCTACGAAGTTTCTTGCTATGTAGTCTGTTAGCGGGTTGAATTCTGGGAGCGGTATTTCGTCGAGTGCCAGTCTGTCTGTCATTGTGCGTAGTTTTCTTCCTATCAGGTTTGACTGCAGTGCGCCTAGTATTGCTAGTGTCATGAAGTGTCCGAATGATGTTGAGTCATACTCTCTTTTGAACATTTTTTTCCATAATATTGGTATTTTTTCGATTAACCTTTCTGATGGGTTTCTGGATTCAGAGACTCCTGGGGCGATTTTGTGTGTGAAAAATGGTGTTGCGTCTTCGAACAGCCCTCTTTCTGATAGCCATCTGAGCCTTGCTTCCATGAATTTTAAGCTGTCTTCTGACAGGTACAGCACTATTTTGTCTGCTCTGTTTATTGTTTGGAGGTCTGCTCTTTTTGGGAATTTGAAGTATAATAGTCCTCTTTTTCTTTCGGTTATCGCGTAATAGTTTTTCACGATTTCTGTTATTGCTTCTGCAAAACATTTTATTTTTGGGTTTACGTAGATGCGTATGTTGCACTTGTCCACCATTTCCTGGCATTTTTGCAGGTCTGGGTCTATGAATGTGAAATAGAAGTGCCAGTACGGCTCGTTTTGGATGTCTTCTGAGCCTTCGTTAAGTCCGTATCTTTCAAAGCTCTGCAGCATGTTTACTGCCTGGGCGTATTGTTTTTCGTATTCTCTTATTTCGTTTGCTCCGAGCTCTTTTGCGTGTGAGTGGTAGATGTTGTATGTGTATTGGAATAGTGTATTGATGTTTGCTACCAGGCAGTTTTTGATTCTTTGGTCTGTTTGTGAGTTTTCTCGTAATGTGAGCAGTACTGTTTTGACGTCTTGTATTAACTGGTCGTATGATTCTTGTGTGAATTCCACGTTATTGATAATGTTTTATTCTTTAAGAATGTTTCCAGCAAATTTTTATATTCTTTTTATTTTAATTTGTGTTTATGCAATACAACAAGCTCATTCCGGAACTTAGTGTCTCTGATTTTAACAAGAGTCTGGACTTTTACACTAAAATCCTTAACTTCAAAATAGAATATGAAAGAGAATTGTTTGCTTTCCTTTCCTTGGAAGGCTCTCAGCTTATGATTGATGGCAAGAATGATTCTGAGGATTCTGCATGGTTTACAGGGGAATTGGAGTATCCGAGGGGCAGGGGTGTTCATTTTCAGATTGAGGTCAAGAGCATTCTTCCGTTTCTAGAAAGCCTTGAACAGAATAATTATCCTGTCAAGGAGCCTCCAAAAGAGTATTGGTTCAAGAAGGACAATGAGCTTGTCGGCGTGAAGGGTTTTCTTGTTATGGATCCTGACGGCTACTTGCTGATGTTTAATGAGGATATTGGAAGGAAGCCTGCTTGAATTTTATAGATGGGGGCGCATTGCTATGATGTTGCTTAGAAGGTTGTTTCTGTTAGGGTATATTCGTATATTCCAGAAGCCCTGATTCTCAAGTATTTCTTTGAGGTCTTCTGGTCTGGTGTAATATTCGACTATTCCTTGTCTTGCGTCTGACCATTCTTTTAATATCGCTTTTATTGCATTTTCTCTTGCGTTTATTCCTAGGTTTTTTGGCAGTTTTCTTTTTAGGATGTCTAGTACGATCAGGTAGTGCCTGTCCACTTCTGCAAGATGGCCTGTTCTGTCTTCTTCTCTGTTCGGGTCAATCAATGGTATTGTTAGCATATTGTTTTCATATTTTTGTTCAAACATTCCTTTTCTGTATAATGCTGTTCTTAGTTTTTCTGCGTCTTCTGGTTTGACTGGTATTCTGATTAGGCCTTGGCCTGGTTCTTTTCTGTCTTCTTTGTTTTTCTTGAATAATTCTACTGTGATTGTGAGGTCTGGGTTTTTGGAGCCTGTTGTATATGTGTGTGGTAAGTCTCTTTCATCTATTACTGCTGTTTTTATTCCGAGTGTTTCTGCTGTTATTTTTCGGATTTCTTCCATTTTTTTGTTGGAGTATTTCATGTCTGAGATTCCTGTTCCCCAGTGGAATAGTCCTCCTGGTGAAAGTATTCTGTATATGTCTCTTGTGATTTTGCGTATTAGTTCATAATTTTGTGTTGCGTGGTGGAGAGAGAGTGTGGAGTCTATGCAGTCAATACTGCCTCTTTTAAATGGGAATTTTTCTTTGAAGTTGTGTTGTACGAAAAAGTAAGTCTTTGTTTCGCCTCCGTTTGGCAGGCCTTCTACTGGTGTTCTTCCCGCACTCCATTCTTTTTCCATTATGAACTCTTCAAGTCCTTTTGTAGGTTTTCCGTTTTCTTCTCCTCCAAATAGTACTTTCGGGTTGATATCAAGAAAGATAACGTTTAAGTCTGGGTTGATTTTGAATAACTCAGGCAGGCGTTCCCCAAAGGGGCGTGCTTCTTGTCCTGTTCCGAATATGCCTAGTGTTTCGCAGCTGTAATTTCGCATGTATGCTTTGATTTTGCGAAATAGAAAGTCGTGCTGTTCTGTCAATAGGACTGGCGCTATTATTCTATATATGTCGTTTGAAGCCAGGTCTTCTTTTTCCATATGAGAAAAATAATAAAAAAGAATATATAAATCTTTCTATCATTAGCCACTTAAGAGTGGTGATTTTTTACTTCATTCTTTTGATTTCTTTCCAGAGCTTTATTGCCCATAGCCAGACTGCTATTGTCAGGCCGATAAGGAAGATTGTCATGATGACTGTGTGGGTTCCGCTGTACATCGGCTTTTGCATCATGTCTGTGCCTATTGCTCTTCCCCAGTCTCCTGTTGTTTGAGCTAGTGCACTTCCGACTGCTAATAATCCTGCTAATATCTTTTTCATGATATCACCTCTTTGTGTATTGTTATAATTGCGCTGTATTTAAGGGTTTTGTGTTATTTTTACTACAAAAAGTTTATATATTGTTACTTTTGAGTAAGTAAAATGCTTTCAAAGGATGTTTTTATCAGGAAGCGCGGGGATGGGAAGTATGTTGTTTTTTCTCCTTTGAATAGGTCTGTTAGTCTGGTTAACAAGGCTCTTTTGCTTGAGTATAAGAAGTGGCTTGGTTCTGATGATGTTCCTGATGATAAGCTGAAGCTTTTCAAGGACGCCGGCTTGGTTGTTGATTTTGTCCCTAAGCTTGTTTTTGAGGAGTTTAATCCTACTTATGTTACTATTTTTCCCACGTCTGATTGTAATTTGAGGTGTGTTTATTGTTATGCGAGCGCTGGTATTGAGAAGAAGACTGTTGATTTGAGGACTGCTCTAGCGGGTGTTGACTTGGTTGTTGAGAACGCGCTGAAACTCAATGCAAAAAAGATTGGTGTGAGTTTTCACGGAGGCGGCGAGCCTGCTTTTGCGTGGGATACTGTTGCTGAGATTGTGGGTTACTCAAAGAGTGAGGCTGCAAAGCATAATCTTGAGGTGAGGCTTAGCACTGTTACTAATGGTGTTTTGACTGATGAGCAGATTTCTTGGATGATTGATAATTTTGACAGGATTCAGGTTTCTATGGATGGTCCTGAGGATATTCAGAATGCTCAGCGTCCTTTGTACAAGCCTTTGTACCCTCATTTGAGCGGCAGTTATGAGGCTGTTATGGCTGTTTTTGCAAGGTTAAACGAGGTTAATTACCCGTATAATGTTCGTACCACTATTACTGCTCTTGGTGTTAACCGGCTTGATGAACTGCTGGATTTCTTTATGAACAAGGTTAAGACCAGAAGGGTTCATTTTGAGCCTTTGTATGAGTGCGGCCGCTGCGCTACTACAAAGTGGAGGGAGCCTGATCATGATGTTTATTGTGAGAATTATTTGAGGGTTATGGAGACTGCTGAGCAGGCAGGTTTTGATTTGACTACCTCTCTTGGCAATTTGAGCAAGGTGAGTCGTTTTTACTGTGGTGGTGCAGGTACTAATTTTTGTGTGACTCCGGAAGGTTTTGTGAGTTCCTGCTATGAAATAACTCTTAAGAGCGATCCGAGGTCTGAGTTCTTTTTCTTTGGAAAATTCAATCCTGATTATGGAAAGTTTGAAATAGATGAAGATAAACGTGGTTTATTGTTGTCAAGGCATAATGAGAATATGGATCACTGCAGCAGGTGTTTTTTGAAGTGGACCTGCTCTGGCGACTGCCTGGCAAGGTTTGCTCATGAGGGGGACATGTTTGATACCTCTAAACATTCACGTTGCAGGAGTCATTATAAGATTGCAAGCGAAAAGCTTGACCGGTTGTTGAGGTGAGTAAAATGAGAGAGGATTATGTTAAGTTGGAGGATGCTTTGGAGTCTGTTGATGGTGGTTCTGATGAGGAGCCCAGAATTTATTCGTATAAGCAGTTTGTAAGCAAGATGTATGATTCTAATTGTATAGGGAGTCCTTTTTGCAGGTGCAACAGGTGTACTTCTGATTGCAGTTGTGATAACATTTGGTGTGATTGAATGGAAGAGTATGTTAAGTTGGAGGATGCTTTGGAGTCTGTTGATGGTGGTTCTGATGAGGAGCCGGTTGTTTATTCTTCTAGAAAGTTTGTTAGTAAGATGTATGATTCCAATTGTATAGGGAATCCTTACTGTAGGTGCAATAGGTGCACTGATCATTGTGAGTGTGATACTATTTGGTATTAATGATGGAAGAGTATGTTAAGTTGGAGGATGCTTTGGAGTCTGTTGATGGTGGTTCTGATGAGGAGCCGGTTGTTTATTCTTCTAGAAAGTTTGTTAGTAAGATGTATGATTCCAATTGTATAGGTTCTCCTTTTTGCATGTGTAATAGGTGCACTAGGGATTGTACTTGCGATGATATTTACAGTGATAGATAGTCAGCAACCTTTAAATACCCCTTGTTTTGAGGCGTGTTTATGGCAGTGAGAAAGCTTGACAGGTTTGTGGCGTTGGAGTATGATTCTTTGCCTGATATTCCTGTTTTGAGGTTTGAGGGCGGTGTTAGTGCTAACTCTCGGCCTTATGCGGTGTATGTTGAGACTTTTCCTAATGGCGCTGTGAGTGTTGATTTGAGTGATGAGAATGGTTCCTTTAATTTCATTATGTGTACTAGGGGTCTTATTTCTATTCGTTGTGATGACAAGTATCTTTCTAAGAAGGATTTTTTGGAGGTTTCTGGCCTGTCTGCTTCTGATGTTTCCGGCTTGGCGAGGATTTTGAAGAGGGAATCAAAGGCTTTGTTTGGTTCTTCTGCCGATTACATGCGTCCTTGTCTTGATAAAATCAGTGGTGTTCCTTTTCTGACTCAGTTCAGGGCGGTTTTGCATGATAATCTTGAGCCTTTGCTTGAAAAGCTTGAAGTGCCTCAAAAGTACAGGCCTTTGATTTATGATGCTGCTGCTCGTGCTTACGATCAGTTTAATCGTTCAATGTAATTCACAACATTTTTATTATAGTGTACATTCTGGTGTGTGAGAGGTGATCTTCATGTCGTGCGGCAAGTGTGGTCCTAAGAAGAAAAAGAAGAAATGAGGTCATATTTTTTGTTGATTTTTTTGACATTAATAGCGTTGGCTTTGTTGGTCTACAATCTCGCTTTGTCAGGCAGTGTTATGGCTGGCTACAAGGAGGTTATTGGTACTGTTTATGGTGTTCAGCCTGGCTGTGTTTATTCTGTTCAGGCTGTTTCCAATAACAGGGTTGTTGGTCAGAGTGTTTCTTATAATGACAAATTCAGTTTGATTTTGGGTGATGCTGATGTTGATTTTGTTGTTGGCGGGTTTAAGTGTGATGTTTTCAGCAAAGTCATCTTTCAGGATCAGGTTTTTCTTGGCTTGAACTGCAATTATCTTCCAACGTGTGCTTTTAGAAGCCGTGATGTTGTTGGTATTGGTGTGAGTATTGGCAAGCCTATTGGCAGCAAGGTTTAGCGCTCGTTGTACTTCTTGTATTCTTTCTTTAAGCATTCTTCTACTGGGTATTTTTCTGTGTTTTTCACCATTTTCTTGTTGAGTTCTGTTGTCAGGTCTATGTCGTATTTTTGCGCCAGTCTTAATACGAAGTAGAGCACGTCTGACAGTTCTTCGCAGATTTGTTCTCTTTTCTTGTCTATTATCTCGCTCTCTCTGAATCTGAAATGCTCTAGCAGCTCTGATGCTTCTGTGATTATTCCTATGGCTAGGTCTTTTGCGTTGTGGTATTTGTCCCATTCTCTTTCGTCGCAGAACTGTTTTATTTTTTCTTTTAGTTCGTGGATTGTTGTTTGCTTGTCCATCTCTTTTTTCCCAGAACGAACTTAAGTTGTCTGTAATATATTCTTTTCTATTCTTTACTTGTTGTTTCCGTTTATTCTTGAGGCGTATGTTATTCCTAGAACGCAGATTATTGTTGTTAATACTGCGGCGATTAGCTGGAATATCCAGGTTTCGTTTGTTAGTCCTAGCGACTGCACTATTTTTGTGACTACTCCTTTGATGAAGTCGTTCCAGCTCAAAGCGATTACCAGTGCGAATGCTGCTGCTATTGCTGTGAACATTCTGTTTTTAACTTCGTGTTCGAACTCTTTTGCTTTTTTTACTATTTTCATTTTAGTCTAAAAAGAAAGGGTGGTTTAAAAATGTTTCAATTAGTTTTCAGGTGTTTTTTCTGGTTCTTCGGATTTGAATGCTTTGTCGTAATTTATTGTCATGTTGTATGCTGTTGAGAATACTCTGTCTGATAGTTCTGGCGGTATTCCGAATCTTCTTGCTATTCTTGTTAGCCTGTTTCTTCCTTTTGTGTATGAGTCTTCTACTATGTTGAAGAGTCTTTGTGCGTAGTTTCCTTCTCTGGCAAATGCAATCAGCGCGCGTGCGTGTTCTTCTACCTGCTCTTCTATTTTTGCGTTTGAGTGCTTGTAGGATGATTGTAATAGTATTGCTTCTGTGTGGTCCTCTGGCAGATTGAATATTTTTCCTATTCTTCCTAGTCTTTCTTGGTTGTTTGTGTCTAGTGCTGTGTTTACTTTTTCAAAGAAGCTGTCTCTATATTCTCTTTTTCTTACAGCCCTGTATACTTTATTTGCTAACTTGTTTATGTCTTCACTCATAAGTTACAGAAATTTCGGCTTTTATTTATAAAGCTTTTGTATTTTTGAGCAGTTTGTAGAATTCTGGAGTGTTCAACATTTCGTCGAGCATTTTTTCGTATCTTTGGTATATTCCGAAAATTTCTTCGTCTGTGAGCTTCAGTGTTTCTTCTGCATCTGATGCTGTTGGTGGTGATGAGCCTATTGCTCCCCATCCGGTATCTTCAAGCATCTGGTTTATTGCCATATTGCTGTGTTTTCATGAAGGTTTTTTATATCTTTTGCTTATGGAAATCTTTTTATTCTCTCTTCTATATTTTTTATTAAAAGAGGTTGTTATGCGTAAGTATCTGTTGTTTTTGATTGTTGCTGTGCTTGGTGTTATTGTTATGTTTGATGATTATACTGGTTTTGCTGCTCGTTCTTTGCCTTCTTGGGCTGGTCCTTTGCAGTTGCAGGGCGGGATTTCTGACATTAACGGCAACCCTCTTTCCACTAAGACTGGTGATTTTTGGAATGTTCCGTCTGGTCCTGTTAGGGTGATTCCTGGCTATTTTTCTGATGTTGTTGCATTTGATTCTAATGGTAGGGTTCTGGGCTCTGGTGCTAATGATCAGTTGAAGTATTCTTTGCATCTTGGCGACGAGTGGTTTGTTGAGAGTTCTCTTGATGTTGCTGTCGGTTATTATAACCCGAGTCGTCCGGAGCAGAGCAGGCTTCACAAGTGCACCTCTTTGGATGTTGGTGAACTGGTTAGTTTTGCAAAGAGAAAAAAGGGTGTTGTCTATAAGGACTTGGTCTGCAATTTTACTGTCACTAGAAGATGATGTCCCTTTTTGGTGGTAAAAAAACAATAGTTTTAAATATTTGTTGTGCTTTCTTTGTTGTTATGATGGATAAATTTAGCAAACGGATGTTGGATTTTGTTTTTGCTAGTTCTACTTATAGTTATTGATTCGGTCTGATATTTTTATCGTCGTTGCCGCGGTCTTTGCCCAAGCCGAACCTGTTCGGCTGGGCCCAGACAACTTCGTTGTCTTGGGACTTGCTTTTTCTCCCCTTGCAGATGCGGGGAGAAAAAGGCAACCTTGCGAAGCAAGGCGCGGCGTATGCGTTCTAATTCCAGACTTTCATTCTTTTTCCCTGCTTAGCTTAATGGTAGAGCAATAGGCTGTAGCCCTATCCATCCTGGTTCGACTCCGGGAGCAGGGACTGGGGCTTGCATCCCTAACTGCAGGAGGAATAGAAAATGGCAGAGTTTTACGGCAATGGGCTTGAAAATAGCGGCAGCAGAGGCATCGGTGGTTTTGGCTGTCAGCGTGATTTGTTTGACAAGTCTGTTTTAGAGAAATCTTTGGAGAACTTGCAGCGTGGCGCCGATGCTATTCTCGAAAAGGCCATGGAGTTTGCTAAAGCCGGCCGGATAGAGGACAGGGATAAGATTGAAGAGCGTATCAATGCATACGCGCTTTTGACTTCAATTATTCCTAACGGCTTTGACGAGCAAAAAGTGGAAGATGTCCGCAACAATTTCAAGTACAGTGTGTTGGTGGACAAATTCCAGAAAAGGCTGAAGCGCAGAATCTTTGGCTGACAGAAAAGCTTTTATTGAGCTTTTCTTTTTTTTTCTTTTATGGTTTTGAGTGCTGAGATTAAGACTGTTTTGGATTTGTTGAAAAATCCTGAAACTGGCAAACAGGTTTTGCGTGATGCTTTTCTTGCTGTTTCTAAGAGGATTCTTAGTCAGTATCCTTCTAAGGACTTGAAGGATGAGGTTGATATTCTTCTTGAGAGTTTCGAGAATGTTCCGTTTGTTGATGAGATGCGTGATTTTCTGGATAGAATGTACAGGATTTCAGCGCATCGTGAGAAGGGCCTGCCTCTTGGTGTTGGTGACAGGGAGCAGTTGCGGTTGTTAAGGGATGCGATTATGT
>JAHWHB010000040.1 GCA_019323575.1 Candidatus Woesearchaeota archaeon | reverse complement strand
GACTTGTAATCATCATAAATCTTTGCAAGCTTCTTGTCATCAGGCTCCAAACCATAACGCAACATCTGGAAAGAAATATCAACATCAGGATTGCCGCCTTTTTTCCTGTGCTCCTCAACAGTAGGCTGGCCGCCAGAGAAAGCATACTTCTTAATCTTCTTAGCAGCCTCCTCAGGAGTATCAGTCAAAGCAATAAAGGAAAAAGGATCAGAAGAAGACATCTTTCCTCCCTTCAAGCCAGGCTGGAACAAATGATAAGTAGAACTAAGCTGAACAAAATCAAAAGTCTTCTGCCTTGAAACAATATCACGCGCCAAACGCAGATGAGGATCCTGATCAACACCAACAGGAACAACAACAGGCATTTTGCCCTCAATCAATTGAGGATGCAGCATATCAGCAGCCTGCAGCAAAGAAGCAGCCATCTTACCAGGAGTAACATCACCATAAACAGCCTTAAACTCACTAAAAGTAGCATTACGCGCAAGCATGTTAGCCAAACTATAATACGCGTTAGATTTTTTACCATCCTTAGAACGCTTTGACTGGAAGTAAAAATCACAATTCTCAGGCTTCAAGCCAAGAGCAATATAATTCAACAGGTATTCCTGCACAGCAGTCTTATGCAATTCCTTCATATCATCAACACGAGTATTAAACGCTTCAATGTCAGCAACAGCAACATAAACTTTGGCGCCCAGTTTCTGATAAAAAATTATCTGGTCGGCAACCATCTTATGACCAAAATGAAACTTGCCAGAAGGCATCAAACCAGTCATCATCACAAAAGGCTTTTTCTTCTCAACAGCATCTACAATCCTTCCAAAATCGCGATGAGCAAAAACAATCTTGCGCCTAAACAAAACATTATCAAACTGCTTAGGCAAAGCAGGCATAGGCTGCAAGCCAAACTCCTTAATCAAGCGCTCATAATCAACGGCGCCCTTGACCTCCCAAGGAGTAATCACCGATTTTTCTGCCATACCGATAAAGAATGAATAAAGCCTTTAAATTCTTTTCCTGCCAGGACTAAGCAGCCTTACAATCGCATCTAAGTATTTCAAGTTCATACCGTATTGCTTAACATCCTTTTCAAAACGTTCAAGCCAGGCACGAGCATTACCATCCTTAAGCTGCCTTCTAACCGCTTCATAATTACCACCATAATCCACAATCCACGAAACAATGCTCCTCCTGTTCTCAGGAATTCTAAGACAATAAGTTAACATAAGATAAGCTCGTTCATCAGCAACCTCCCTCAACTTTTCAGAAAGAGCACTTCCTAAAGAAGACACGTCAGTTTTCACAGAGACCAAAACATCCTCTTTAATGCCTGTTTTTGCCGCATTAATAGACTCCAACAATTTAATGCCGCCTTCCTCAGCCCTTTCCAAACGCTCAGCAGTCAAGTCAATGGAAAGAAGCTCATGAGCGCGTGTAGACCATTCATCAACCTTTGCTTCAAGGACTTCAAGCGCGTCTTTAGTTTCCTGTGAAGCAGCAACAACTTCATCATAATGCCGGTTATGCGTGTTTTGCAAATCCATAATTTCCTTACGAGCAGACTGAAGAGCTATTCTTGTTTCCTCAAGAGCTGTTTTGGCCGCCCCATAAGAAGCCTCTGCATCTGAAACATTTGCAGCAGAACTTTCCATCAAAGAAGCGACATTCTTTAGGGCATCATCCATTTTAGCCTGGTATTCGGCAATATGTTCATCAACAGTTTTCAAATGCTTGTCAAATTGCTCACTCAAATAACCAAAGTTGGTCTTCAAATCCTGGAATTTCTGAATCAAACCCGCAGCAGCAGAATCAACAAGAGCAGTTAAATCAGCTTTAGCATTTGCCTTATGAGATTCAATACTCTTTTCAAGACGCACTTCGGCTTCAGCAACGCGCTCTTCATACTGAGTAATATACTTCTTTGCCAGAGGTTCAACTATTCGTCTCTCAAGCAAACCCCTAATATAACTAAAAGGCCACATCATCACTCCCCAGAGGTAGCAAAAGAGCGTCTTTTATAAAGTTATCGAGAATTAAAATTATTTCCTGTCATCATCAAAGAACTCGTAATAGGAAAGAACTCCAATCGCACCCAATATAATAAAAAAGAACAGTTCTTCAAAAGGAAACTGAAACCCAAACAAATTCACCCAGCCAATAAATTGATTGCCTGGAAAAGACCAATGATTTAAATGAATGCCAACCAGCTCTTCCAACAGAAATAAAACAAAAAAATAAGATCCCGCCTTAACAAATTTTGAAAAAAGCTTGGGAAAAAAAGAAAAAGTAGTCAATCCCGGTATAACAGTCAGCACACACCCAACAATCAGATAGAAATAAGGAAGTTTAAGAAGCTCCGGCCGGGTAAAAAGAAAAATAAAAAACAACAACAGAACAACTGAAACACCCATTACAAAATACTTCATTTTTTTATCAATAAGCTTCTCTTTTCCCTTTTCAAAAAAGTATTCATAAAATATCACAATAAGATACACACTTAAAAAACTCCAGACAAACTGCTCCAAAGCAATTTTACCAAACAAACGATAATCAAAAACTGAAAAATTAATCAACCATGTTTTAGTATCAGTCCCAATATAATCAATCATCAAGGTCAAAGGCAATGAAAAAATTAATGAAAACAACGCGGATTTTTTAACAGAATCTTTATTTTTATAAGAAAGATAAGCTGCCGGCAGACCAAAAAACAGCAAAGTAGAAACCAAAAAGTTTGTTTTAAAGCTTAAAGACAAAATTGTCGAGACCAGAGGCATCAATAACAAAATAAAAAGATCCAGCTTCCTCTCCTCTTTTTTCTCCATAACCATAATTGTTATTATACAATTTTTAAAATTTTTCTATTATAATATAAAATTTTAAAGCGGGAGAAGCTTCCACAAATCAAGCAGGCGGGGATTGAAATCCCGAATTCTTTTAAATGCAGCATAATCCAAAGAGCTAACATTTTTAATAAGCCGGTCAAAACCCTCATTAGAAAGGGAATAAACAAACCTAGAAAACAACCTTGCAAAATTCCAATTTCTAGAATACAAACTCCACTTAGCATCATACTCGGAAAGAAAACGCGCAGAAAAATCATTTTTCTTTAAAGCCTTAATAGCAGTCTGTGCAGCAAACATGCCAGAATACATGCTTGGCCTTATACCTTCTCCAGCGAAGGGATTGATTGCACAAATCACATCGCCAATTGCCATAAAATTATCAGAACTAAATCTATTCACAAAGTCATAATAAGCATCTCCGGCATGCATTTCAAGACAAACACCATTTTTCAAACGAGAATCTGATTTAATCCACTTCTTCAAATAACTCACCTGAGAACCATTTTCTTTCCTCTTTTTAAAAAGAGAATCTGCCCAACAAACACCAACCTTTCCTTTATTTTTGCCAGTAGAAAAAATCCAGGAATAACCACCAGGAGCAAAACGATTATCAAATCGCAAGACCATTGCATTCTGCTGTTTAAGCTTTAACTTTTCCATCTCAAATTCCATACCGCCCCAATGATATTTAGGATTCCTTAAACCAAGCTTAGAAGCAAGAACAGCAGAAGGACCAGTGGCGTCTATAACAATTTTAGAGCGAATAACATGAACACCATCATGATCACGATACTCAACACCAACAACGCGCTTACCTTCAACAACCGGCAGGGTAATATTTGCTTCTATACCAACAGTTGCACCATAATTAACAGCATCTTCAACAAGAAACTTCTTGAATTTAGCAAAATCCATAACACAGGCATTAATTGGAAAAACAGCCCGCTCATTCTGGGATTCAAACACGGCCTTATTCAGTTTGCACATAACAACTTTTTTAGGAATTTTAAATGTCCTGATTGTTTCAGAAAAAGTGCCAGCAGTAGACTTCTTAGGCTCACCAATCTCATTAGTCTTATCAAGCAAAAGAACACGATATTTCGAGTTTTTAGCAAGATACCTGGCACACTCAGCGCCTGCAGGACCTGCACCTGCAATCACAACATCATAATCTACGACCATTTGTCCACAAAAATCTTCTTATCAGGATGCTTTAACTGCTTCAACTTCTGAATCATAGCCTCAACCATAGGAGGCGGACCGCACAAATAAACATCATACTCCTTCTTATAATACTTCTTCAAGAAATCCTGAACCCTTCCACGCTCACCCTCCCACGCCTTAAAATGATGGTCAAAAGTAATAGTAGGAACCAACTTAAACTTAGGATTATCAATACTCTCAAACTCCTTCTGATAAGTAAAATCAGAAGGAATACGAATACTGTAAATCAACAAAACCTCCCTCTTCTCATCCAAAGCCTGCATAATCATAGGCCTGAAAGGAGCAACACCACTACCACCAGCAATAAACATAATCTTTTTCCCGGGATGCAAAGCAAAAGTGCCAAAAGGACCCTCAACATTAACAAAAGCACCAACAGGCAAGTCCTGAAAATAAGCACTGAAATTCTTACCGCGGGCAATACACAACTCCAAATGCTCTTCAGAAGGACATGAAGCAATAGAAAAAGCACGCCTCACAGGATTATTATTCTCATCCTTGTAATCATCACACCAAACACTAACCCACTGACCAGGATGAAAAACAAAATCCTTCGGCTTAGTCAAACGAATAATCTTAGTACGCGGAGTCTCCTGCAAACTCTCCAAAATCTTAGCCTTAAACTTCATCTACACGTCTTGCATTTCGCGCGAACACGCTCCTGAGCAATCTTCAAAGCCGCCACGCGCGGAATAACACCCTCTTTTTTAGCACGCTCCAAAACAACCTGCGTGTTATGAACAATCTTCTCCTCAACCATCTTCCACATATCATCAACACTGCCCTTAATGTACTCAACATAGCTTGAAATAACACCACCTGCATTGGCAACAAAATCAGGAACAACCAAAACATCACGCTTGGCAAGAGCTTCCTCACATTCCATCGTAGTCGCAATATTGCTGCCCTCAACAATCAACTTCGCCTTAATCTTAGGCACGTCATCCATCTTAATCAAATCAGGAATAGCAGCAGTAATCAAAACATCAACATCCTGATAAATCAAATCCTTAGTAGGCAGGACCTTGCCGCCATAAGCAGTCACAGTTCCTTTTGATTTTTTTACATCGTACAACTTCTTGAAATCAATACCCTCAGGAACAACCAAAGTTCCCTTGCTGTCACTAACAGCAACAAGCTTGGCGCCCGTCTCGCACATAAACTTACTCACAAACTCACCAACATTACCAAAACCCTCAACAGCAAAAGTCACCTTGGAAGGGTCTTTACCCATAAACTTCAAAGCAACCAAAGCAGAATGATAAACACCAAAACCAGTACTGCCAAGCTCATGAGGCAAGCCACCCATACTTGAAGGCTTACCAGTACAAGCACGCATATCACCACTAGTATTAGCAAAAACCTCCATCTCATGCTCAGCCATACTAATATCAGGAGCAGCAACATAATAAGTTGGAACAACTCCTTTCAAAAACTCGGAAAAAGCAGCAACCCAGGCATCCTTCTGCTCAGGAGACAACTTCTTAGGATCACCAATAATGCCAGACTTGGCACCGCCAAAAGGCAAATCAGCCAAGGCGCACTTCCAAGTCATAGTTCTTGCCAATCTAAAAACTTCATTCTTATCAACAGTAGGAGTAAAACGAATACCTCCCTTACCAGGACCAAGAGCAGTATTGTCAATAACAACAACCCCCCTCATACCTAACTTAGCATTATAAACTTCCACTATCCTTTCCGGACCATAATCATCAAACATTTCCATCTTTTTTCACCCTAAAAAACAAGAAAAGAAGAAGATTATAAAGGTTTTGTTAAACAATCTTCTTATCATCCTCAAAAATCTGAATCGCGCGCACAGGACAGACCTCAGCAGACTGCTTCATCTTATCAGTCCACTTGCTTGCCTTCACAACAAGAACCTCCTTACCATCCTTGTCCTTCTTGCCGCCCTTCAAAACAGCCTTTCCATCGCTTTTAATCTCCCAAAGCTCAGGAGCAACAGCAGCACACGCAGCAGCGCCAATACACGCATCCCTGTCAAACACAATCTTGTAAGTTTTTTCCGGCATTTTAATCACCCCAGTTTTCCAAAGCATTAATCAACAAGCGGACACCAAAACCAGTCCCGCCCTTCCTAACATAATCCAAATCAATATCAGACCAAGCAGTGCCAGCAATATCAATATGCGCCCAAGGAGTCTTCTCAACAAAAGCAGACAGGAAAGCACCAGCAGTAATCGCGCCAGCCTCACTCTTAAAAATTCCCAAGTTCCTCAAATCAGCAAAATCAGACTTCACCTGATCGCGATACTCCCTAAACAAAGGAAGCTCCCAAACGCGCTCACCAGTCAAATTCCCAGACTTAATCAAACGCTGAATAAGTTTCTCATCCTTGCCCATAATACCAGCACAAACACTGCCAAGAGCGATAATACAAGCACCAGTAACAGTGCCAAGATCAATAATTGCAGAGGGCTTGAAATTCTTCTCAGTAAAAGCCAAACCGTCACATAAAACAAGCCTTCCTTCAGCATCAGTATTGATAATCTCAACAGTCTTGCCGGAATAAGTAGAAATAATGTCGCCCGGCTTGTAAGCGTCCATACCAAGCATGTTCTCAGTAGCAGCAAAGACTCC
Source organism: Candidatus Woesearchaeota archaeon (assembly GCA_019323575.1). Lineage (GTDB taxonomy): Archaea > Nanobdellota > Nanobdellia > Woesearchaeales > ARS49 > CABMGU01. Next base: position 2,214 of record JAHWHB010000040.1, on the reverse strand, counting down.
AATCAAATTGATTTTCAACTTCAACAAGGCAGCTGCCTTAACTGTTGCAATAACAACACCAGCGCCAGCAAGGTCGTGCTTCATATTCAACATTCCCAATTCTTTTTTAATATCAAGACCTCCGCTGTCAAAAGTAATGCCCTTGCCAACAACGGCAACCTTCCTGCCGCCGCCATCATACTCCATAACAACAAAACGAGGCTCATTAACACTGCCTTTATTAACAGCAAGAACTGCATGCAAGCCAAGCTTTTCAATCGCTTTCTTGTCATAAACATTAACTTTCACACCCAACTTCTCCAAACTCTTTGCGATATCAGCCAAATCCACAGGCTTCATATTGCTGGCAGGCTCATTCTCCAAATCACGGACAAGATTAGCGCACTCAGCAAGAACAGAACCCTTCTTAACAGAGGCAGAAACACCATCGCCAACAAGAGTAACCTTCTGAATAACCTTAATCCTCTCCTTCTCAACAGTACGATACTTAATGTACTGATAAGCACCAAGCACAGAACCCTCAGCAACAGCCTGAGCACGATCCTCCTTAGAAACATCAGCAACCTCAACAGTATGCAAAGTAGTGGAAAACTCAGTAATACCACAGAAATCACGCGCTACCTTAGCGCTAAAACCAGCAGCACGCCTCAACAACTCCAAATCAGCATCATCCTTCCTGCCAAGACCAACCAACAAAATATTCTTCGCAGGAATCTTATCAAGAGTGGAAACCAAACGGAACTGCTGCCAGTCACCCTCAAACTCCCTGCCCTTCAACGCATGAGCAATAGCACCATGCAATTTCTCATCAACAGATTTCAATTCTTCAGGAACTTTCTCAGCAGGATAAAACAAGCCAACAACAATTAGCTCTGTCTTAAAAGAATCAAATTTCGCGTCGACAACATCAACTTTCATTACGCGTTTTGATTAGACACATTTATTTATAAGTTTTGTGCTATAATTTAGACCAAGTCCGCTTCAACAACAAAGCATCACGCTCAATATTAGGGCTTTCAGCAACAACAACACCTTTAACCTTGAATTCCTTGAAAGCTTTCAACAAATCACGCCACCTCATATCAGAATCCTCAAGATTCAAATGATTTCTCTCACCCTTAGGACCATAATTAATGCCAGAACAATGAACATGCATGTTCTCCAAAGCAACTTTTCCAAGACCTTTTTCTATTTGAGACAACATACCACAAAATTCCTCAAAAGAATTATTATTGCCAATCCTGGCATGCAAATGACTAAAATCAACACAAGGAAGCACCTGCTCAACATCCTGAGAGAGCTTAATAGTCTCCTGCAAATCACCCCACTGAGTAGCCTTTCCAGTTGTTTCAGGCCTAACCCATACAGAAACACCATGCTCTTTCAACTTAGAAACAACCTCTTTCGCACCTTTTTTGATTAAATCATACACTTTATCTTTCGGACGACCGAGATAAAAACCAAAATGCCAAGTAGCGCTCCAACCACCACACTCGTGCAGCCTTCTGGCAGCAGAAACCATTCTATTAATTGAAGCATGAACCTTAGCAGGCTCAAGAGAAGCCAAATTAACATAATACTGACCATGACAGGTTAGCAAAACATTCAATTCTTCTGCAACTTTCCTGATTTCAGGAGCCAAATCAGCATTAACATTAACATTCTGAACGAACTCCAACTCCATACCATCCAAACCAAGCTCGCGCACACGTTTAACACCATTCAAAGTATTACGAGGCAGAGTAGACAAAGGAATGCCAGGATTGCTAAACAACAAAGATTTCATAAAGAAATAATTTAGAACAAAGTTTATAATTTTATTGCTGAAACATCATCAACACAAATCCAAGCAGACATCAAGCCAAAACCATTCTTGCTAATCTCAAAAGGCTCAACCTTCTGAGGATTCTTCAAAAAAACAAGAACACAATACTTCTTATTCTGCAAGAATTGCAAATCTTCAGAAACATCATGAATACAAATACCCTCGCCATACTTTTCAAGAATCTCCTTAACCTTCTCCGGAGTCAAAGAAAACTGCAAAACACCATCAACATCGGCTTTAGCAGAAACAAACTTTCCTTCCTTGAAAAAAACAACATCACCAGCATTAATCCTATTCCAAGGCGCGCGCTTAGTCATATACCAGCGGGACTCAATCTTTTTCTCGCCAGAAAGAACCTTCTGCGTCAAACCCCAAGACTTGCGCATAAT
>JAHWHB010000039.1 GCA_019323575.1 Candidatus Woesearchaeota archaeon | reverse complement strand
TGTTTTTGTTGATGACCGGGATGGTTATACTCCTGGCTGGAAGTTTAATGAGTGGGAGCTTAAGGGTGTTTGTTTGAGGGTTGAGATTGGTCCTAAGGATTTGGAGAAGAATTCTGCTGTTATTGTGAGAAGGGATACTAAGAAGAAGCATGAGGTTAAGCTTTCTGATGTTCATGTTTTTGTTCCGAAGGAGCTTGAGAAGATGCAGGCTGACTTGCTTGCCAAAGCTGAGAAGTGGCTTGCTGATAATTCTGTTCATGCTAAGTCTTGGAAGGATTTTGTGAAGGCTGTTGATGATAAGAAGATGATTCATGCTTCTTGGTGCTGTAATGATGAGTGTGCTGAAAAGATTAAAACAGAAACCGAAGGCGTCAAGTGTCTGACTCTGCCTTTTTCTGCTGAGAAGCCTTTTGCCAAGTGTGTTAAATGCGACAAGCCTGCCAAGCATGTTGGTGTTTTTGCCAAGGCGTATTAGTGTTCTGTAGTGCAGAAACGTTTATATAATGTGTAGGATAATATTTATTAAAATCTAAATGAGGTGTTTGTCATGGCTAAGAAGCTTCATGTTGTTAAAAAGAAATTAAAAAAAGCGGCTCATTCTTTGCATTCTGTTGGCAGGAAATTTGTTGCTCATACTAAGAAGACTGCGGGTTTGCATCGCAACAAGGCTAGGGCTGTGAAGATTAAGAAGCAGCTGAAGGTTTTGGAGAAGGCCTTGAAAGAGCTTTGCAGGCTGGAAGGAGGGAGGTAAAATGGTAAGAAGTTTGTGGCCGCCTTGGAAAATTTTGACAAGAGAGAAGGTTGAGGGTATTTCGCCGAAGACAGGAAGTGCAATGTCTAAATCCATTAGGACTGCTAAAAATATTCTTCTTTATGATGGCAAGAGGGTTTTTGAAAAGCAAAGGGAGCAGATTGCTGATGCTGAAAAAATTGCAAAGACTATAAACAATCAGTTGTTTTCAATGAAACAGTTCTCTTCACAGATTGCTGAGTGGACTGATGCTGTCAAGAGCACGCTGGACCATGTTGCTGAACAGAAGATTCTTGTTGATGAAATGCAGACTAAATTTTCTGAGTACAAGGACGCTGTTGAGGATCTGAGAAAGATTAAGCAGGGTCTTGTTAAAACAGAGGCTCCTGCGCCTTATGTTGAAAGGGAAAAAAGGGATAGGATGGCGCAGGCTCTTGAAGCTATTTCAAGGATTAATGCTGAGTTGAAGAAGCTTCAGGATGAGGTTACCTTGTTGCATGAAAAAGCCAAAAATTTGCTTTCAAGCAAAACTGGTCCCTTTAGGATGTTGGATAGTCTTTGTGATGGTTTGGTGAAAACCTCTGATAAAATGGGTGATTCTGCTGGCGCGATATATGATCTAAACAAACGTATGGTTTCTGCGTTTGATATGTTGATTTCGCAGTTTGGGGATGAAAGCGCGGAACTGTTCGAGCAGATAAATAAAGCTGAGCTGGAGTATATTAAGCTTAAACCATAGAAAGGTTTTTATACTACTGTACAATAGTGAAAATAACAGTGGAGCAGTATTACTCTGGTGTGGACATTGTACGCTCTGATGTTCTTCTTAGGAAGCACGAAGACCTTGAAGCGCGTGTTGTCGATCAGGCCAAGAATCTGGGTTATGATTCCAGAGAAAGAGTTTCTAATTTAAGTGGATTCTATGAGTCGTACCTTAATCACAGGTTGGGGAGCGTTAAGAAGGGTGCGACCATTGATTTCTCTACATTGGTTTTGGCTGCTGGCAGGAGACTTCTGTTGAATATGATTGAGGTCTATGACGCTTTGAAGACTGACTTCATTTATCATATGCAGTTGTTTAGAAAAAGTGCTTCAAAGGTGCATGAAGTTTCGGATGAAGAGTTTGCAAAATACGAAAAAATGGCGGTTACATGGGCTAGTTATCTGGTTGATTTGTATCTGAACCATATGCACGAAGAGCATGCTGAAAAATTTAGGGAGAAAATATGCGAGTATAGGGACTGGTTTGCTGATATGTCCTTTCGCGCTTTAGAAGCGGATGTTAAGGCTGCAAGTGATGAGCCTGAATCTGATTGATTGTTTTTAGGAAGTCTTTTTTGAATTCTTCAGCGTCTATGTCTTCTGCCGTGGTTATCTCGGTTCCTGTCTGGGTTATTGTTGTTTTTCCTGTTTTGTCTGCTGCTATCTTGTGCACAGCTGTTTTGAATGCTTCTGGTTTCAGCAGGTAATAAATTGTCAGCGGGTCGTACATTATTGCTCCTTTGTAGCCTTCTTCCTGGAGTTTTTCTGTGTATAGTTTTACCATTTTTAGGATTGGTTCTTTCAGGATTCCTGTTATTTGTTCAAAATCTTTCATTGAAAGCGCTACTTTGTTGCATACGTCCAGTGGCATCAGTGTTTTTTTTATTGGCGCCTTGAATACTATGTCTGCTGCTTCTGGGTCTACGTAGATGTTGAATTCTGCTCCGTTTTTGTTTCCAGGGGCTTTGAGCGCGCCTCCCATGATTATTATTTGTTTTGCTGTTAGCTTTGGTATTGCTTTTGCTATGTTTGTCAGTGGTCCGAGTGTTATTATTGTTGTTTCTTCATCTGATAATTCTGTGATTTTTTGCAATGCGTTGTTTGTTAGTTCTGTTTGTCCTGTTAATTTTATCTCTCCCAGTCCCTGTTCTCCGTGTACTTTTGCTTTTATGAGTTCTCTTTGCAGGGGTTTTGCTTCTCCTGAATAGACTGGTATTTTTGAGTTTAACAAGCCCAGTATGTATTTCGTGTTTCTTGTTGCGTTTTCTATTGTTGTGTTTCCTGCTACTGTTGTTATTGCTTTTATGTTGAACTTTCCTGATTTTATTGCGAGCATCAGCGCTAGTGCGTCGTCTACTCCTAGGTCTGTGTCTATTATGACATTCATATTTTTGTTTTTTTGAATAAAATTTATAAATTCTTTCTAATTCTTTCATACGGGGTGATTGTGTATGGAAAAGCCTATTGGCAAGGTTACGCATTTTTTTGACAAGATTGGTGTTGCTGTGATTAAGCTTGATTCCCCTATGAAAGTGGGGGATAAGATCAAGTTTGAGGGTCACGGCAGTTCTTTTGAGATGGATGTTGACTCTATGCAGATTGACAGGGCTCCTATCGAGGAGGCTAAGAAGGGGCAGGAGATTGGTATGAAGGTTTCCCAGCCTGTTAAGGCAGGAGATTTGGTATTCAAAGTATAGAAACCTTTATATACCTCTCATCTTCCTTTAGAGGATAAGAGGTAAGTTATTCTGTTAGGGGATTTTTATGGATAATGACATGAAAGTGCAGAAGGGAACCACAACTGTTGGTATTGTGTGCAAGGACGGTATTGTTCTTGCTGCTGACAAACGAGCTACTGCTGGTTTTGTTGTTAATAAGAAGGCTCAGAAGATTCATAGGATTACTGATTACATGGCTGTTACTATGGCTGGCTTGGTTTCTGATGCTCAGCTTTTGGTTAAGCTTATTCGTGCTGAGGTTAAGTTGAAGGATTTGATGACTTTGAGGACCTCTACTGTTAAGGAGACTGCCAACCTGCTTGCCGGCATGTTGTATATGAATTTGAGAAAGATGTCTATGGTGCCTGGCATTGTTAGCTTTTTGCTTGGCGGTTATGATGCTGATGGCTGTCATTTGTATGATTTGGGTATTGATGGCAGCGTGACTGATGTTGATGATTATGTTTCTGACGGCTCCGGCAGTATTTTTGCTCTTGGAGTCTTGGAAGCCCTTTACAAGAAGGGTATGAGTGTTGATGACGGTGTTAAACTGGCTGTTAAGTCTATTAATGCTGCTTTGCAGCGCGATGTGAATACGGGCAACGGTATTGACGTTATTGTTGTTGATAATAAGGGCGTCAGGACTGTTCTGGAGAAGGATTTGACTATTAAGCTTGAAGTTTAAAATTTCTGTACAATGGTTGAGATTATTAAGGAAATATTGAAGTTTTTGCCTTCTGATAAGATATCAGACGCGGCTTTTGAAGGTGCTAATATAGTTCTCTATACGAAGGATAAGGATTTCTTTTTGAACAATGAAGGACTTATTAAACAAGTTGTTAATGAGTTCAAGAAACGTATTGAGTTGAGGCCTGACCCTAGCATTACTTTGGACCAGGAGAAGGCTGAGAAGGAGATTAAGAAGATTATGCCTGATGAGGCTGGTGTCTCTCAGGTTTTGTTTGATGTTCAGCGTTCTATTGTTATTATTGAGGCGGACAAGCCGGGCTTGGCTATTGGCAAGCAGGGTTCTCTTTTGAGAGAGGTTCGTGAGAAGACTTTCTGGGTGCCTTTTATCAGGCGTACTCCTGCGTTGCGTTCTCAGTTGATTGAGAATATTCGTGCTGTTTTGTATGAGCATTCTGATTATCGCAAGAAGTTTTTGGATAAGATTGGCCATCGTATTTATGATGGTTGGATTCGTGAGAAGAAGCACGAGTGGATTCGTTTGACTCACCTTGGCGCTGCCCGTCAGGTTGGAAGGAGCTGCTTGTTTTTGCAGACTCCTGAGTCTCGTGTTCTTATGGACTGCGGGATTAACGTTGCTGATGAGGGTGTTGACCAGTATCCTATTCTTGACGCGCCTGAGTTTAATATTCAGCAGTTGGATGCTATTATTTTGACTCACGCTCACGTTGATCATTCTGGCTTTATTCCTTATTTGTACAAGCTTGGCTATCGCGGTCCTGTTTATTGCACTGAGCCGACTCGTGATGTTGCTGCTTTGTTGATGCTTGATATGGTCAAGATTATGAAGTCTGAGAATAAGGAGCCGATTTATGATGTTGATGATGTGAAGGAGTTTGTCAAGCATTGTATTACTTTGAATTGGGAGGAGGTTTCTGACATTACTCCTGATGTTCGTTTGACATTGTATAACGCCGGCCATATTCTTGGAAGTTCTATGGCTCACTTGCATATTGGCAATGGCTTGCATAACTTGTTGTATACTGGTGATTTGAAGTTTGGCAAGTCTCCTTTGCTTGATCCTGCTTCTACTATGTTCCCTCGTTTGGAGACTGTGATTATTGAAGCTACTTATGGCGGCAAAATGGACATCGGTGCTCCTGCCCGTGAGTCTGATGATTTGATGTGTAATTATATCAAGGAGACTTTGAAGCGTGGCGGCAAGGTTTTGATGCCTGTGATTGGTTCTGGTAAGGCTCAGGATGTTATGATTATGATTGAGGGTATGGTAAGAAGGGGCGAGCTTGAGCCTATTCCTGTTTATATTGACGGCATGGTTTGGGACATTACCACTATTCATACTGCTTATCCTGAGTATTTGAATTCTGGTTTGCGAAAGGCTATTTTCCATAAGGATCAGAATCCGTTTTTGAATCCTATTTTCAAGCGTATTGGCTCTCCTAAGGAGAGGCATCAGGTTATTGAGGAGAGTGGTCCTGCTGTGATTATGGCTACTTCTGGTATGCTTGTCGGCGGTCCTAGTGTTGAGTACTTGCGTCATCTTGCTGATAATCCTAAGAACAGTTTGATTTTTACGTGTTATCTTGGTGAGGGTACTCTTGGCAGGCGTTTGTTTGGCGGTGATAAGGAGTTAATCTTTAAGTCTGGTCAGCGTCAGGAGATTGTTCCTGTTAAGATGGAGGTTGTTAAGCTTGCTGTTTCTGACCACGCTGACAGGAAGCAGTTGATGAATTTCATTTTCAAGTGTTCTCCCCGTCCTAAGAAAGTTATTGTCCAGCACGGCGAGGCTTCTAAGGTGCTTGATTTGTCTTCTGCTATTCATAAATTAGGCAGGATTGAGACTGCTGCTCCTCGCAACTTGGAGACTGTTAGGATTAAGTAATTGATACACTACAAAGTCAAATTTTGCTTCTTTGCATGGTATTAGTATTTTTTGTTGTATTCTGAATGGTTCAAAGTCTCTTTCCATTCTTTCTAGTGTTCTGTGTGTGTACCATACTTCTGTTTTTTTTCCGTTGCCTTTTAGTTTGTCTTTGAATGTTTTTCCTTCATCGTTTTCATATGTTGTTGTTCCTTTTAGTGTTTTCCAGTAGCTTTCTGGCTCCATTGTGGCTATTATAATGTTTTTTGTTATTTTTGCTGCTTGTTGGAATAGTTTTG
>JAHWHB010000038.1 GCA_019323575.1 Candidatus Woesearchaeota archaeon | reverse complement strand
TTTTATGGAACCAACAATAACATTCGGACTCATAGGAGCACTAGGAGGACTACTACGAGCAATAATAGGCGCAAGAAAAGCATACCTCCAAAAAAGAAAATTCATACTCAAATACTTCTTAATAACAATAATAGGCGCAGCAGCAATAGGAGCAATACTCGGAAGCATAATAGGAATAAACAAAGCAGTAGCACTATTCGCAGGCTACGCAGGAACAGACCTGCTTGAAGGACTGGCAAAAAGCTTCAAAATAGCACCAATAAGAATAGGATAGATTAACGACTTCTTGGTTACAAACAAAGTTTAAGAATAGATGATAACAAAAAGAGGGCTATGAAAAAAGCAGCTATGCCAAAATGGGCATGGGTAGTGATAGTAATCATTATCCTAATCCTGCTCTATTGGTTCTTCCTAAGATAAAGCCCAACAGAAACCAATACGAGAGACACTTTTAGATAGCATTAGCAATAAAAGAATTCTTAGAACAAACTATAAAAAAATTAATCACACTGAGTAACCAAAGGAATGACCTCTTTCTCAGTCAAATAAAACGCACGAACACCAGGCCTCAAATTATTAGTATCAGCAAAGAAACTACCATACCTGCGGTCAACAATACGAATATTACCGCCGCCAAGAGCACATCTGTTCTTCTCAAAAGCAAGAGCACGCTGCTCAGGCTTCAACCACTTATAATAACCAAGCTCCAAAGCCCTCCACTTAGAAGCATCCAAAACAAGCAAAGCACCAGTAGGAGATGACTTTGTTTCCACCTTAGGCTCAACCATAGGCTTGCCCTCAAAAGGAGGGAAAGCAACCGGGCTGCAACACCACCAAACATCAGTCCTATCACAGCCAGACCACTCAAGCAAAGCATCATATTCCTTACCAGCCATTATTGCCAGGCCAGAACAAGGGGTGGTCCTATAACGCCAAGAATACCAAGGAGTGAAACTCTTAGAAGGCCAAAAACAAGCATTAGCAGCACAAGTACCAAGCACGGGCTCATCATTCTCACAATAAGCATTCTTATTCAAATTAATACAGCAAACCCGCTCATTAAAAGTATTAAAAGCGCCAAGCTTCTTATCACGCTCACAAGTAACAAAAGTAAACTGAGAACGAGAAACACCACCAACAAAATCCCTAGAATTAACAGCAGCAACAGGGATGACGACCAACAATAACAACAACACCAGCTTTTTCATAACAAAAACAAAAACACTCATTGATATATAAACCTTCCTCAAGAAAAATTGAGCAAAAAGTTAAATATCCCCATGAATAAAGAACACCAATGCAGAACAAAATACTAGAATTATTCACAAAAAACAAAAGACTCAGATTCTCAGACATAGAAAAAGCCACACAAACCAAAAGCAACACACTGGCATACCATCTGGAGAATTTAACTAAACAAGGAATACTCAAAAAAGAAGACGACCACTACATACTAACAAACAACGCAGAAACAATGATACCAATGCTGGCACAAATAACAGGCAAAGAAAAAGGAGTCCTGCCAGTCGTACTAATGGCAATACTAGACAAAGACAAAATACTGCTTTTAAAAAGAAACAAAAGACCATACAAAGGCTACTGGGGAATACCAGGAGGCAAGCTAAGACTACACGAAAGCGTAACAGAATGCGCAATAAGAGAAGCACAAGAAGAAACAGGACTAAAATGCAACTTCTCGCACATAGCATCAGTAATACACGAAAGAGTAGAAGAAAACAAAGAATACAAACACGCATTCCTGTTCTTGCTGGCAGTACTGAAGCCAGAAACAACAACAATAAAAGAAAGCGAAGAAGGCAAACTGGAATGGTTCCCAATAGACAACCTGCAGCCAGACAGAATCATACCATCAGACTACAACATGATAAAAGAACACATAACAAAGAAAACAGAAGTAACTAACGTGATAATGGAAGAAAAAGAAGAAAAATTAATAAAATTTCTAAAAACTAAATATTGAGCTTCTCGCCAAACTTGCCAATGATAGGCACTGGCTTCATCTTGCCGCTCAAAGAGTTCACAATGCCGACAATCCACAAAATGATCATCAACAAGTGGCCAAGAGGCATTATGATAAACCAGCCAATAACAGGTATGATTGTACCAACAATGCTGATTATCGCCCAAGCAACAAACAGCACCAATCCCTGCTTGCCATAATACATAGCGTACTTGTCCTTCTTCCTTGCCAGCATGACGATTACAAATCCCAGAATCGTCAAAAACACTCCTAAAAACGCAAATAGTTTACTATCACTCTGTTTTGCCATAAATATCACCTCTAGACTAATAGATATAATGTCAGTTTAAAAGGGTTGCGGTTGTGCAAAAGTTTAAATAACAAACAAACGATAAAATAAGAAAAAAGAGGAAAATGATAGCATTCAAATACGATAATTGCCTGTTAACAAAGAAACAGATATTCTCAACAGCAAAAAAACTATTACCAGAAATAAAAAAATTACAAAACGCAGACTACAACGATGACAGAGCAAGCGTGCTATTGCCAGAAGACACCAAAATACTCCAAGTAGCAGAAGCAGCAATAGCACTAAAGAAAAAACTACATCCCCAGTTAATAATAGTAGTTGGCATTGGAGGGAGCAACCTGGGAACAATAGCAATACAAGAAGCAATACTAGGCAGGCAATGGAATCTGCAGAATTCCCCCAAAATCATGTACGCAGACACAGTGGATGCTGACTCACTCCAAGAAATAATAACAGAAATGCAACAAGTACTAAGACAAGGACAACAAGTAATAATAAACGCAGTAAGCAAAAGCGGAACAACAACAGAAACAATAGCAAACTTCGAAGTTTTGTTAAACGTCCTGAAAAGACACAGAAAAGACGCAGAAAAATACATAGTAGCAACAACAGACAAAGACAGCAAACTATGGCAGCTCGCAATAAAAAACAATTATTCTTTACTAGAAATACCAAAAAAAGTAGGAGGAAGATACAGCGTACTATCGCCAGTAGGACTATTCCCACTAGGAATGCTAGGCATCAACCTGAAAGAACTACTCAAAGAAGCAGAATGGATGAAAAACAAATGCCTAACAACAGACATAAAGAAAAACCCAGCAGCAATAGGAGCAAGCATCATCTATTTGCACTCAAAAAAGAAAAACATCTACAACACATTCCTATTCTCAACAGACCTAGAAAGCCTAGGCAAATGGTACAGACAATTATTAGCAGAAAGCACAGGAAAAACAAAAACCTGCACGCCAACAATAAGCATAGGAAGCACGGACTTGCACAGCATGGCACAACTATACTTCGGAGGACCAAAAGACAAACTCTTCAACATAGTAACAACACACAACAAAAACACAATAAAAATACCATACTATCCGGAATTCAATCAATTAGTACCAAACCTACAAAAAAAAGAAATCAACCACATAATGCACGCAATAATACAAGGAACAACAAAAGCAATGAAAAAAGCAAAAATACCATACACAGAAACAAAACTAGACACCAAAAAAGCAACAACAGCATTCATGCAACTAAAAATGATAGAAACAATACTACTTGCGAAATTGTTAAAAGTAAACGCGTTTGACCAGCCAGCAGTAGAACAATACAAAAAAGAGACAAAGAAGTACTTGCATTAAGCAAACAAGCCAGTAAACCAATCCCACAAACTAGCAAAAAAACCCTTCTTAACCTTAGGAAGTTCTTCTAGAGGCTCATACTTGCCATACTTCTCAACAGAAACATTCTTCTGCTCAACAACAGGCGTTGAGATGTTCTTAGGAGTAATATTTGAAACAGGCTCGGAAACATTTATAGACTCATTCTTAGCATACTTC
>JAHWHB010000007.1 GCA_019323575.1 Candidatus Woesearchaeota archaeon | reverse complement strand
CTGTGTTTGCTGAATTGAAGCGTCGTTTTGGCTGGGAGTTTGATGGTATGCGTTTGCACGAGTTGTATTTTGGCAACATGTGCAAAGGTGGCAAAAAGTTGAACGGTAAATTGTTGAAGGAAATAGAAAAAAACTTTGGCAGTTATGCTGCTTGGGAAAAAGACTTTAAGGCGACTGGATCAATGCGTGGCATTGGCTGGGTTGTTCTTTACAGCGATAAGGGCAGGCTGTTTAACTGCTGGATTAATGAGCATGATGTCGGTCACTTGGCTGGCTGTACGCCGTTATTGGTTATGGATGTTTTTGAGCATGCTTTTATTACTGATTATGGTTTGAAGAAAGCTGATTATATCGAGGCTTTCTTCAAGGCTATTGACTGGGAGGCTGTCTCTAAAAGATGAAAGTTGCTGTTGGTAGTATGAACCCTGTGAAGATTGCTGCTGTTAAGGCTGCTGTGAAGCATTTTTGGCCTGATGCAGAGGTTGTTGGGGTTGATGTCTGTCATGGCACGTGTGTTCAGCCGAATTCTGATGATGTGGCTATTGATGGTGCTGCTAAGCGTGCTGAGTTGTCTTTGAAAGAGGCAGATGCGGATTTTGGTTTTGGTTTGGAAGGCAGCACTGCTGATACCCCTCACGGCATGTTTATGGCTGGCTGGATTGTTGTGGTTGATAAGTCTGGTAAGAAAGGTATTTCTGGTTGTCCCCGGGTTTTGCTCCCTGAGCGTATTGCTGCTGAGATTAGGAAGGGCAGGGAGCTTGGTCCTGTTATGGATGAGTTTGTTGGCAGGCATAATACTAAGCAGAATGAGGGCACTTCTGGCATTTTGAGTAATGGTGTTATCTCAAGGACTGATGCTTTTGAGAAAGGGGCGGTTTTTGCTTTGGCGAGGTTTTTGAATCCGCAGTACTATGAGTAGGGAAAAAAAGAGGGATGTTGTAAAGCCTGTTTTAGTTATTATTTTAGTTATCTTGCTTCTTGTTGCTGGTTTTACTTATTATCAGTACAAGAAGATTACGTCTGTCAGAAATCTTGAGGTCGATCTTGTTAAGGCTGAGCTTGAGGAGATTTCTTTGACTGGTTTGACTGTTGGTTTTACTATTGATGTTTTTAACCCTAATAGTATTGGTGTTAATGTTGGCAATCTTCGTGCTAAGATTTTTGCTAATAATGTTTCTTTGGCTGTTGTTGAGCTTCCTAGTTTTGATTTAAAACCAAAAAAATCATTGCAGCATCATTTCAGTGTTAGGCTCAATTATCTTGATTTAGGCAGCGCGTTGGTCAGCGCTATTAAGGAGTGGAATCTTTCTTGGAGGATTGAGGGTGTTTATGAGTTAAGATTGCCTTTTGGTTTTGTGTATCCTTACCGGTTTGTGATTCAGGGTTAGCTTTTTATAGGATGCATATTTCTTATTATATATGTTTGAGGTGTTAAAGAGGGAGAAGGCAGGTTTTACTGCTGTTACTAAGCTTGTTAAGGGTTGTTGGGTTAATTGTGTTAATCCTTCTGGTGATGAGTTGAATTATTTCAGGTCTTTGCTGGATGTTCCTGAGGATTTTTTGGCTTCTGTTCAGGATCCTGAGGAGATTCCTTTTATTGAACGCCATGATAATCGTTTGCTTGTTTTGGTAAGGGTTCCTGTTAAGGTTTCTGATGATGTTCCTTATCGTACTGTTCCTTTGGGTCTTGTTTTGTCTAAGGATTTTTTTGCTTCTTTGTGTTTTGATGAGAATGATGCTCTTCAAAAGTTTCGTTCTGATGCTTATGAGTTTTCCGGTCTTCAGCCATTGCTTAAAATGCTGTATTCTGTTGCAAGGACTTTTCTTTCTCATTTGAAGGAGATTAACAGGGAGATTTATTCTACTGAGAAGGATTTGGAGAAGTCTACGCGTAATAAGGATTTGCTTGAGTTGTTTGCGCTTGAGAAGTCTTTGGTTTATTTCAGTATGGCTATTGCCAATAATCGTCTTGTGCTTGAGAAGCTTGGAAGGATTGTTCCTAAAAAGGACAAGGATTTGTTTGATGATGTTGGTCAGGAGTTCAAGCAGGCCGCTGGTATGGCTAAGATTTACTCTATTACTTTGACTGTTATGATGGATACTTTTGGCTCTGTTATTTCCAATAATCTTAACGTTGTGATTAAGGCTTTGACTTCTATTACTATTATTTTGATGATTCCTACTCTTGTTGCTAGTGTTTATGGTATGAATGTTGAGCTTCCTTTCCAGCATTCTCCCCATGCTTTCCTGATTATCTTGGTTGGTTCTGTTCTTTTGTCTCTTTTAGGAGTGATTGTTTTCTGGAAGCGTGCTTTGTTCTAGAATGGTTATGTTGTAATGTGCTTATTCTGGAATAAAAATGATTTTAAAACCCCTTTTTTAAGTCTTTTTTTATAATGACTTGGGGTGGGATAATGGTAAAACCGCAGATTCTTTTGGCATTTGGAAGTCCGAGTGATTTGACTTTGTTGAATGATCTGAGTTTGGATGACAGGGTTGATTTTCATCTTTCTGTTGCTTCTGCTCATAGGACTCCTGAAACAGTGGATCATCATAAGTATTGGAAGCGTTGGGATGCTGTTGTTGCTGGTGCTGGTATGACTAATGCTTTGCTGAGTGAGTACGTTAAGGAGAGCTCTCCTGAACAGCTTGTTTTTGGTGTTCCTATTTTTGACAAAGCCACAATGGGTCGTTCTTCTGTGTTTTCTTCTCAGGAGTTGCCTCCTGGTTATGTCTCTGCCTGTGTTAGCATAGGCAGGCCGGATAGGGCTGCCAAGATGGCTGCTGATTTGGTTTGTAATGTTTATGACCGTGTTGTTATTTTTGATTCTGGCAGGGAAATAAGTGCGCGTGCCG
>JAHWHB010000006.1 GCA_019323575.1 Candidatus Woesearchaeota archaeon | reverse complement strand
GTAGCAGCGCTAATGCACGGCGAAAAAAGAACACAAAGAGAAGTAGCAGACGTAGCAGGAGTGACAGAAGTCACCATACGAAACAGATACAAAGAACTTCTAGAAAAACTAGAACTTGAGAAAGAACTCAAGAAGCAGAAGAAAAGAAAGAGATAACACCGATGGGAATACTACAACGCTGGAAACTAAACAGAGAACTAAAAAGAATAAACAAATACTGCAAAAGAAAAGGCATGGAAGAAGTAGATAACGCAGCACTCAGACAGATACACGTCAAACAAGCATCAAATGAACTCGAAAAAACACTAAATGTTTTGGGAAAATACTTATCACAAAGAAGACCAGAATCACAAGACCCAGAAATACAAGCATTCAGACAACTACAAGACCCATTCTACGAAAACAAAATGAGAGACGTTTATAACAAACAGATAAGACCACTATTTGCGTAAATTCTTCTCAAACTCCAACAAAGCAACCCTGAACGTAGGAGCAAAATCACCAGGATTCTTTTCAACCATATCCTTAATCTCAGAAATAAAAAATTCCTTCACATACTGAACTTCAGCAGGATCAAGCTTAAGCTTGTCAGGAAGAGGAGCTAAAGTAGTAAAAACAGTAAACTCAGCCTTGAATTCAGCATCATAATGAAAAGAACAAACCCTCTTCAAAGGCACAACAACACCAACCTCCTCCATCATCTCCCTTTTAGCAGCATCCTCAAAAGACTCACCATCATTAAGCTTACCACCAATAGCACAAACCCAGGTATCAGGAAAAGGATGCTTATCCTTCGCCCTGCGAGAAAACAAAAACTTATCACCAGCAACCGGAATAACCAAAGAGCAACGAATCATAAACGAAAAAACACCTTCCTAAATTCTTTAATCTTTCCATTCACAACCTTAACACCCTCAGACTCAAGCAATTTAACCTTCTTCTTAACACCAAGAGCAAAACCGCCAATTCTTCCGTCAGAATTAACAACCCGATGACACGGCACAACAGGAGCAAAAGGATTTTTGTTCAACGCAACACCAACAGCGCGGTAGATTTGCCCTTTCCCACCCAGAGCATTACCAATCTCCTTATACGTCGAAACACGGCCTTTAGGAATCCTTTTACACAACTTGTAAACTCTATCAGCAAAACTCATAAAGACCTCACAATAAGCCTAAAAACAGCCTTAGAAGGTGTTTTAGAATACATCCTAGCAAGCTTAATCCACTTAGCCTTATCCTTATCAACATGATTCATAACAAAAGTACAAAACTGAGTGACATTATGAGGAGAATCAGTCCTCCTAGCACGCTCAAAATCAATCAAGGTCAC
Source organism: Candidatus Woesearchaeota archaeon (assembly GCA_019323575.1). GTDB lineage: Archaea > Nanobdellota > Nanobdellia > Woesearchaeales > ARS49 > CABMGU01. Next base: position 4,350 of record JAHWHB010000006.1, on the reverse strand, counting down.
CTTATCACCTTTAACAATAACGTGCTTGTAAGGACGAGTCATCTCCTGCTTGTTAACCTTCAAAGAATCAAGCACAAAACACTGTTCAAAAACCTTTTTGCAAACAGACTTCAACTTTTTTGATTTAATCAAATCCCTCAAATAAACTCCTTCAACAAACACGTAAACCAAAAACAAAGAAGAATGAAACAAATACCTAGGACCAATCTTATGCTTGTTCAAAAACTTAAGCATCTTAGCCTCATGAGAAATGGTGCCAACTGCAGTGCTGCTAGGACGCTTAACCTTAACCGCAACCTTCTTACCCTTTAATTTACCAGTAAAAACAACACCACGCTTGCCCCTGGCTAAAAATTTGATTTGAGAAACACCTTTTCTTTCCAACTTCTTAAGAATAGGATTCTTCTTAATCAAATACACAAAAATATCCTCAAAAAACATATGAGTCCTGCCCAACTCCCTGCCAACAAGCATGTTCCTATCAAGAATCTCCTTAACACCAGGAGTCAAACTGGAAAAAACAAGCAAAATAATTCCATCCGGCTTCAAATAATCATTAACCTCATCAAGAAAACGCGCAATAACCTCATTACCCTTCTTACCGCCCTCCAAAGCGATATCCCTAGTCTTATGGTCCTGAGGCAGATAAGGAGGATTAAAAATAACAGTATCAAACTTATTTTTCACAGGAGAAAACAAATCACCAACAAGCCATTTAACCTTCTTATGACGCTTATGATCATTATACTTCTTACAATAAGCAATCGCTTCCTTGTCAATATCAACAGCAAACACTTTAGAAGTCCTAGCACTATGCGAAGCCTCACGAGCCTGCAAACCAGAACCAGTACCCATATCAAGAACAACACCCTTAGCAAAACGCTTAACAAACTCCTTCAACAAAAAACTATCCTCCTGAGGCTCGTAAACCATAACAAACGATTATACATAAATATATAAAATAGTTTCCAATAACAACAAACATGAAAACAGACCTAGTAGCGGCAGCATACATAATACATGAAGGAAAAGTGCTATTGATTCACCACAAAAAACTAAACCTATGGCTTCCGGCAGGAGGACACATAGAACAAAACGAAACACCAGACGAAACAATAATACGAGAAATAAAAGAAGAACTAGGCATAGAAGTAGAAATCCTCAACAAGTCACAAGTACCAACAGAAGGAAACACCAAAAAAAACCTAGCACTGCCATTCTGCGTAAACGTACACTCAGTAGGAGACCACGACCACTGCTGCTTCTTCTACATCTGCAAACCAAAAAAAACAGAAGTCAAAATAAAACCAGACGAAATACTAGCATACCAATGGTTCACAAAAGAAGAACTAACACAACCAAAAATCCCAAAAGACGTACAACAAATAGGCAAGTACGCATTAGAACTACATGAAAACAGATGAACAAGGAAAGTACATAGAACTGGCAGATTTTCTAAAGTTTATAGGGCTTGCAGGAACAGGCGGGCAAGCCAAAATATTAATCAGAGCAGGAACAATAATTGTAAACGGAAAAACAGAAACAAAACTAAGAAAAAAACTAAGGCACGGAGACACAATAGAACACAAAGACAAGAAATATGTGGTTGATGAAAAAGTTCTCAAATAACTATTTCACCAAACCAATACACTTCATCTCCTTATGATTGCAAACCTCGCACTCATAAGTCATATACTTTGAATTACCGCTAATAGTAGCGAATGATTTAGTCATTGGACTTTTGCATTTCGGACACTGAGCTTCCATGTTTCCACCTCTCTCTTTCAACTGCTTCACAATACTCTTTCACACGAGAAACAATCATGGGTAAATAAAACTTTTCAATTTTCTCAGCAAACAACTCATGCAAAGGAGCATTCTCAGAAATACGATAACCATTACCAACCTTCTCAACAACAAAACAATCCTTCAAACGCCTAACCTGGCGGCGAACATTAGACGAAGCAACACCAGACAAAGGAAGCTTATGCGCTTTCCTCGACAATTTAACAGACTTTTCAATCCCGGCAAGAGAGACCGGCTCAGAAGCCTTCAACAAAGCCAAAAAAACATCAACAACAACATCGCGGCTGTCGCCAAGCTGAAGCAAGCCCAAACTCAAACAGAGCTTCCTCACAAGCTCTCTCCCGGACAAACGGAAAGGCTTCTCATACTTACGCAAAGTCAACTCAGCCAAAGGAACCTCCCTATACTTCATAAGGCACACAAACAAAATTCATTGCCAAATACTCCGGCAACCCCTTTTTGAAATAATTCACGAAAAACGCATAACTAACACCATCAAAAGAAACATCCTTCAAACGACGGATATAATTGCAAAAAACATAATCATCAACAACCCCGTACAAAGCAGCCGTATCCGCAGAAGAAAACACACTGTCATCACTCTCGAAAATAACCTTGGCCTCAAAAGGAGGGTGATCAGGACCATAACTGACAAGCAAACCACGGCCAAAAGTCCTGCCGGTCAAAGAAATAACCTTATCATCACGCCAATAACCAATAATAAACTTAGAATCATCAGCATCAAAATTACGAACCCTAAACTTATCATCATAAAAAACATTAGTAACAATCCCATGAGAGATGCGCTTAATACCGCCATCCTCATAATAATCAAAATCAGTCTTGCCAGAAGCACCCCTCTTAACACGACGAAGCCTGTCCCAGCTATCGTATTCCATGTACAAAGTTTCCTTAAAACCCCTCACCTCAACAAGCCTGTCGCGAGCATCATAATCAAAAAAAATCTTAGTGGCGCCAAGATCAATAGAAGACAACTTGCCATTATCATACAAAAACTCAAAACTCTCAGGGCCCTTAATCTCAGAAAGCAAACCCTTCTCATAAACAAACTCCCACAAAACATTCTTCTCAACACGCAAAACACGATTATCCCCACTCAAACCATAAACAAAATTCTTGTTAGTACCAGACTGCTTAACAGTACGAACAACAGGGTCAACAAACTTCTCAACAACAGGCTCCTGCACAACCTTCTCAACAACAGGAGCGGGGGGCTCACTAACAGGAACCTCCTCAACCGGCGCGCAAGCAACCAGCAACAACAACAAGAAAACAATCTTTTTCATCAGCTAAACAAAGACACAATCCACGCCCAAATCTTACCAAAAAATCCAGGCTCTTTAACCTCAGGAGCAGTGACATTCTCAGGAACAACTTCAGGAAGAACTTCATCAGAAACAATCTCTGCGGTGACATTTTCAGACACATTACTCTCTACAGTTTCTTCTACAGGCTCCTCAACACCAAGCATCTCAGGAAGGACACACTTGCACTTATCATTACAAACACCAGGATCCCCCCTGACAGTACACAAAGTATTAGGAGGATCGCAGTCCTCATCACGCTCAACCTTCTTATCACCACAAACAGAGGCAGACTGAGACTGATTCAAAAGCTCCTCAACAGTACCAGGGCTATAATCAGCAGGCAAAGTCTCATTAATAGTGCAACCGCAAGTCTTAGGATTACAAACCAAAGAGATATTGATCAAAGCGCCAAACTCAGCACACTTATCCTCAGCAGAACCATCACACAACTCAACACCCTCACGAATATTATTGCCGCAAAAAGCCTTGTTAACACGAGGCAAACAAGTACAATGCTCAGTATCACAAGCAGTATCAATCTTCAAAATAGTGCCAAGATGATCACACCTAGTCTCCTCAACATCATCCTCACACAACTCAAACTGGTCCAAAATCTTATTACCACACCTCAAACCAGTAATAGTCCAGTCAAGCTGAGCGCAAACAACAGGAATAACCAACAAAGCCACCAAAAACACGATCTTTTTCATAACAAGAGCAGAATAACACAATTATAAAAAGATTATGGTGCTCTCCTCCTAATAACAAACAGCAAACCTCCAGCAAGCAAAACAGCCAACAGCAAAGTAACAATGCTGAATTCAGGAACCTCGCCGCTAACAGGGGAGCTAATACCAAAATCCTGGCCTCCAACACCCTGATTGCTGAAATAATAAGTATCATCAGCATCAGAAAGAACCTTGTAAACCTTATCAGGCTTAGTGCCGCCCAAACCATCATAAGTCATATAAACCGCAGCAACAAAATTGTCAGTCCCAACATTAAACAAGAAAAGAGCCTCATGCTGATTAATGGCATCATCATAAGCTCCCCCAATACCAACAAGCTGAGCGCTGGTCACAGGATCCAAAACATCAGCACACGCCAAAGCATTTCCAGAAGCACCCCCTCCTGCAGTGGTCTTTCTTGCATTCTGCACAAAGCCAAATTTATCCAACAAATAAATTGTGGCAGAAGCAAAAGTACTATCATAAGC
>JAHWHB010000037.1 GCA_019323575.1 Candidatus Woesearchaeota archaeon | reverse complement strand
GCAAGCCTGAACAAAAACTCATCCATCAAGACATTGCTAGAAAGATAATCAGCAAACTTTTTACCATATTTCTTCTCAGCAACTTTTTCCAAGTCAATCAAAGCATAATAATAAGTATGCTCAGAACCCTTAGGAAGAGGAACACCAAGATTTCTGTAAAGCAAAACAGCTCTCTTCTTCAAAATACCCTGAATACGCTTCTTGTAAGCCCTCTTCTTATCCATCAAATAAAACAAAGAAAACAAAGCCATAATACACTGCTGAGGACAAGACAAACCGCCAGTATGAGCCAAAGCAACATCACGGCTATCCATCTCCAAACGGTCAATAAACTTAATCCTATCAGGAGCAGTAGAAGTCATCTCATAACGCTTGCGCAAAGCCAGCTTGTCCTTCAAAGAAAGCCTGGAAATCAAACGGTCAACAACATTATCCTTATGAAGCATCACAACACCCAAACGCCAGCCAGTCACACCAAAAAACTTAGAGTAAGAATAAACACAAATAGTATTATGAGGAACCAAACCAGCAAAAGAATCAAAACCATCAACAAAAGTAGCATAAACAGTATCAGTCAAAACAATCAAGTCCTTCCTAGACTTAACAACACTCGCAATCTTCCTTAAAGTATCCATCTTCAGCTTCACAGAAGTAGGATTAGTAGGATGAACCATGAAAAAAGCCTTAACACGCTTATCTTTTAGCTTTGCAATCTCAGAATCAGGAATTTGCCAGCCAATATCCTCATCACCCTTAACATAAACCTCAACCAGATTATAATCAGCCAAAGCAGGAATCTCAAGATAAGGAGAAAAAATAGGAGTCATAATAGCAATAGAATCACCCTTGCGCAAAACCCTGTTCTCCTTCAAAGAAGCAAACACGTAAACCATAGCAGCAGTAGCGCCCTCAGTAGCAAACAAGTCAAAACTGCCCTTCACATTAAGAATTTCACACAGGTACGCATTCACAACCTTATCAACACCATTCAAAATCCTGGGCGGAGAAGGATAAAAATCACCCAGAACAGCATCAACCAAGTCAAAAACAAAATCATCAGGCTTAAGCTTAAACTTTTTTGAAGCAAACAAAACAGAATTCCTCAAAAACAAACCAGCAGAACCCTTTCCCTTAACAAACTTCATTAAATCCTTAGCAATACCCTTCTTCTCAGGACGAAAACCCAAATCCGAACCCTTACCAGCACGCAAAGAAGCAAAACTATTCAAAACACTAAAAGCCTCCCTAACAGAAGTATTCAAAAAATTAGGATTGCCCCTGCCAGCATTAAGCATGCCGCCCTTAGCCTCAGCAGCCCTAATAAGCTCATTCTTCAACTCAAAAGGACTCATCTGCAAATACTCCCTCATCCTAGCAGAATGCTTCATGCAGACCTCCAAGCAGGATTCCTAAGAGCGAAAACAAAGAAAGGAAGCAACAACAAAGCAGAAATACCGCCAATCGTCAACATAAGATAAGCACCCTTGTCAACAATGTGCAGCTGAGCAGGCGGAAGGAAAGCAATAAAGAAACCAAACGCCAAAGTCGCAAGCCCAATCAAAGAAACAAGCCAGATGCCAAACATGCCACCAGGAATCTTATAAGCACGCTTAACCCTGGGCTGAGAATACCTCAACTTCAAACACGCAAGAATCATCATAGCATACATGAAAAAGTAAATACAACAAGCCATAGCATTAGCAACCCAAAAAGCAGTATTCATCTGAGGCAAAAGCAACAAGCCGCAGCCAATAGCAGAGATAACAACAGCCTGCAAAACAAGAAGCCTAGTAGGCACGCCCTTATCATTAACCTTCTGAAAAAACTTAGGCAGAGTACCAGTCTTAGAACTCGCGTGAACAGCCTTAACAGGACCAACAGTCCAAGTGGTAATCTCACCAATAGCGCCAACAGCAGTAAGAATACCCATCAAATAAACAAGCCAGGAAAGATGAAAACGGCTGAAAAAAGCAGAAAAAGCCTGCATCAAACCAGAAGCCAGACTAATCTGCTGCTGAGGAACAACAATACCAACAGCCAAAGCGCCAAAAATATTCAAAGCCAAACCAAGCAAAACAACAATCAAAATCGCAATAGGATAACTCCTCTTAGGATTATCAACCTCACTGGCGTGGCTGCCAGAAACTTCAATACCAGTAAAAGTCCTCATAAAACCAACAAGCAAAACAAGAGTGGTAAGCTTGCTCAAATCAGGCAAAACCTTGCTGAAAGAAAAAGACATATCCAACTGCAAAGGATAGCCCATGAGCCAGTAAAACAAGCCAAACAAGATAATAATAGAAGCAGGAACAAGAACACCAAGCAAGAAACCATAAGTGCTAACCTTACCAGAAGCCTTCAAACCCTTAAAATTATACAAAGTAGCAGCCCAAGTCACAACCAAAACAATCAACATCATATAGAATTTATTACCAGCCAGAGCGGGCAGAGTCACAAAAGCAAGAGAGCCACCAACAAAATAAAGCATAGGAACACTCCCAATCATCATATAAGTCCACTGAAGCCAGCTCCCAACAAAACCAAAACGCTCGCCAAAAGCCTCCTTAAGCCACGCAAAAATACCGCCGTGACGAGGCCAGCCAGTAGCAAGCTCAGCAGAAACCAAAGCAACAGGAATAAAAAAACCAATAGCAGCAACAAGAGCGAAAAAAATCATATGCATACCAGTCTCAGCCTCAGTAGGGAAATTACGAGTGCTGATAACAAGAGCAGAAGAAATCATAACAAGAGTAAACAAACTGATTTTTTTCATAAAAACACCTCTTCAGAGTATTTCTGGAAATTATATTTTATAGTATATCAATCTTTCTGCAATAATCTTTATTAAGAAACAAAAAAACAAGAAAGAAAGGGGTGGTATGAATGAAACAATACGCGCCATTTGCACTAAGAATCGGAATAGGAGGAATCTTCCTAACAATAGGAATACTAAGTTTAGCAAACCCAACAGCAGTCAAAGCAATGCTTCTGGAAATGGGATTTCCAATAACAGCAATACTCGCATGGATACTAATAATAATAGAAATTCTATGCGGAGCAGCAGTACTAATAGGCTGGAAAATCAAATACACAACAATACCACTAGCGCTATTACTGTTTGTATCGCTAGTAATCAGCCCGCTAGGAGGAATGGCGCACTCATTGAAAGACGCAGTAATACTACTGGCAACAGTAGCTTTGTGGCTCTTAGGACCAGGAATCTGGGGAATGGATAAGAAGTAAATTATTAAATAAAGAAGACTTTTTTCAATCAAAACCAAAGGAGTGTGAAAAATGGGAATATTTGATAAAACAGAAGAAGAAATAATTGCTTTTGTACAAAAAGTTCATTCTAACTGGGGGTCAGACATCAATACACCTAAATTTGCTGAAATGCAAGAAGAATCAAAAAATTTCGCAAATTTATTTCAAGATTTTTCAATATATGTGGAGTCTAGAAAAGAATTTGTTCAGCACCCGAATAGAGACGCGTTTAATTCATTAAAAGTGCTTTTGGAGCGACTTCAACAGTCCTTAAAAAACATTCAAGAAAAACACAATATTCAACAATTGCTTGATTGGCTAGAACATCAATTGATATATGAACAAAATTTTGTTACGGGTATTGAACTTATAAAATAATCATGATTTAATCAATAATGCCATTCTGGCTGGTTAGGGCCAGGAATCTGGGGCGTTGACAGGAAGTAAAATTTCGGAATAATCCCTAAAGACCGCAAAATATGCGGCTAAAACCAGATTAATTCCAATTTTTTAGACGATGAATTCTTTAAGAAGTTAAACATAAAGAAGAGAGATGAAACAATTCAAAAAAAGTGGCCGAACCAGGCAAGATGCCTGGCTGAAGCCGGAAACACTTCCCGTGTATATTCTAATCATCTTTATACCTATAAAAATCTTATGCATGCTCATCGAAAGGTGAGGTGCCGGCGTGGTCGAACCTGGTAAAGACACCAGGCTGAAGACCTGGAGACACTCCCGTGTCGTGCGGGTTCAAATGAAGAGTCTCTGTCGGGAGCCTTCTGAAACTCCCGCCGCCGGCGCACTTTTAAAATAGTCAAGGAAACGTTTAAATACAATCTTCCCATAGTTTTTTCATGCGTCTCACCTGGCTAGGACACACTTCTATCAAAATAGAAACAGGAAAACAAGTAATCTACATAGACCCATACGCAGGACCAGAAGAATGGTACACGCCAGCAACACTAATCCTCATATCAAGATTCCACTTCGACCACTGCAACATGACCAGAATCAAAAAAGCAACAAATGACAACACGCACATACTAGGAACACCACAAGCAGCAGCACAACTATTTCCCTGCGGAGTGCTGCACCCAGGCGAAACAAAAATCTTTGACGACATAGAAATAGTAGGAATGCCAGTAAAAAACACAAGACCAGACCTAAGAACACACGAACACGAACAAGAACAAGCAGTAGGCTTTGTAATAATCGCAGAGAAAAAAACAATATACTACATGGCAGACTCAGACTACATGCCGCAACTACAAAACATGAAACCAGACGCACTATTCATAGCAGTAGGCGGAACATACACGGCAAAAGCAAAAGAAGCAGCACAAAACTTAAAACTAATAGAACCAAAACTAACAATACCAATACACTGGGGCAGAATAGAAGGAACACAAGACGACGCACAATTATTAAAAGAACTAAGCCCAACACCAGTAAAAATCCTACAACCAGGAGAGAGCATAGAAATATGAAAAAACTAGGCGGACAAGCAATAATAGAAGGAGTAATGATAAAAGCGCCAGACAACATCACGCTAGCAGCACGAGTAGGCAAAAAAATTGTTACCAAAAAAGAAAAACATCAATCACTAACAGACAAATACAGAATACTAAGACTGCCATTAATCAGAGGAGTGATACAACTCTTTGAAATGCTCGTAATAGGAATAAAAGCGCTAACGTGGAGCGCAAACCAGCAAGGAGAGGAAGAAGAACTCGGATTCTGGGGCTGGACAATAACATTCGGAATAGCAATAGTGCTAACAGTAGGACTCTTTATCCTTCTCCCATACTATGTCTCAAAACTAGCATTCAAGCCAGACACAATAAAATTTGGACTACTAGACGGATTAATACGCCTTGTAATCTTCTTCATCTATCTGGCAGGAATAGGACTAATGGGAGACGTAAAAAGAATGTTCCAATACCACGGAGCAGAACACATGACAGTACACTGCTACGAAAGCGGAAAACAACTGACAATACAAAACATCAGGAAATACCCAAAAGAACACGCAAGATGCGGAACAAGCCTTCTAGTCTTCGTAGTAGCAGTAAGCATAGTATTATTCTCAACAATCAGAACCCCGCACTGGTACTACAACGTACCAGCAAGAATACTCCTAATCCCAGTAGTAGCGGGAATATCATACGAACTGCTAAAAATCAGCAGCAGGTTCAAATGCCTAAAATGGATGTCATACCCGGGAATCTGGACACAAAAACTCACAACAAGAAAACCAACAAAACAACAACTAGAAGTAGCGATAGCGGCGGTTGAAAAAGCGCGATGAAAAAGAAAATACTCGGCATCATAGGAATAGCAATATGCGCAATATTACTTCTCTCAGTAGCATTCAGACTAATAACCTGGAGCTTATTCTGGATAGGAATCCTACTGCTGGCAGGATTCGCATACTTCGTACTGCCAAGAATGAAAGAATGACAGAACTAGAATCACTCATAACAACAGCATTAGACAAAACCAACGCGATATACGTAAAAAGAACAAGAGAAGAAATCAGGAAACTAGCAGATGCAGACCTAAAAAAATACAGAATAACAACAGAAAGCACAAAAGATGAATGCATGGATGTTATGATGAAACACCACTTAACAAGAGAAGGATACGACCGAATGTACGAAATAATGCACAAAAAAACAGCAATACCCCTGCAAAGAATAACATCATCACCAATAAACGATTTCATAATTGAATATGAACTGATAGAACAAAACTGGGAACAAGTAATACTGAGAAAGCTCCAAAACAATGAATACGTAGAACTAATTTCAGTTCAGCTGATGGGAAAAAAAGTATCAGTAAGCGTGGATGACAGAGGAGAAAGAAAAAT